>JADJWC010000002.1:600000-900000 GCA_016716565.1 bacterium | reverse complement strand
GAGCAGAACTTCCCGAATCCATTCAATCCATCAACAAAGATTAATTACAGTATTCCGACTGAAGGATTTGTAACACTTGATGTTTACAATTCAATCGGACAGAAAGTTGCTAACTTAGTAAGCGAATCAAAGACAGCTGGAACTTACACGGTTAACTTTGATGCTTCTAATCTTACAAGTGGAATATATTTCTACAAGATCAGCTCTGGCAACTTTACTGAAACAAAGAAAATGATTTTATTGAAGTAATCCCCTCCGGGTTGGTTCTATAAAAATTTGAAGCCCCGTTCTGCGGGGCTTTTTTATTGAGCTACTATTTCGGTGAGCTGCGCTCTTAGGTTTTGTGCATTAGGGAATTCAGGATTTATTTTAAGACAATTTTCAATTTCCATCAGAGCATTTTTATAATCTTTATTTTGAATTAATGCACCAGCAAGATTATAAAAAGTTTGTGCATCTTTGTTATCATACTTAATACTTAGCGATAAATATTTGATGGCATCATCAATATTGCCTCGATTTAAATTTATATTTCCCAGCCATTTCGTAGAAAATGCATCGGGTGATTCCTTAAACCTTTTTTGTAGAAATGAGTATGCGAGATTGTACTCCTTTACATTAATAAGCTGTGAAGCAGCATAATCGTAATCGTTGAGTTTAAACGGATACTGTGAGACTAACACACGGAACTCTTTTGCGAAATTATGATAATCTTTTTTGTTGAGATACGATTGAGCTGCCTCTCTGTGAGCTATTTCCCAGCTCATATCTTCAACCGCGACTTTATACGCAATCGAATCAATCCTGTCTTTCAAATTCAAGTTCTTCAGGAAAGATAAATCCGGATCTTCGACAAATGGCCAATCATGTAGTAATCCCCGAAGCCTGATGTCAGCTATGCTGGAATCGAGATGAGAAAATGCAAAGTCAGAGACAACAATGCTATCCTGTTTTTCATCAGTCAACTGGACTCCTCCTGTTTTTGGTAAAAGATTATTTTTCCGGATGGCTTCAAAATAAGTTTTACCCATCAATAAATAACCGTTAAGCGATGGATGAAGATGGTCTACTATTAAATTATTTCCGACAATTCCATCCGGACTAATTGAATTGAATATTGAATCTACATCTACCGTCGTGTAACCAAATTCAAATGATAATCTTTTGATTACTTTATTAATTTCTTCCGGCGCTCTGAACCTGAGTGCATCAAGATCCTTTGCTTTCCTGAAAAGTGAATCAGCTGTTTGATTATTGTTATTCTCTAATTGAATTAATGCTTGTGAATAGACGGAGTCCGCAATTTCATTTTTGCTATTACCGACTGAAATAAATGGCTTTTGATCCTTCAGATTACTTACGAGTGTTCCGATCACAACAGAGACGCCGGCATCCTGTGTCATTTGAAATATATCTCGCATATTTCCTTCAAACTGTCTGATTCCAACATTATAAGAGTCTGAATTAAAAGTAATCAACTGCTCATTTACAATTCTTGCCATCAAAGTTCCGCCGCGATTTTTATTTGAATCAGAATCTTTGGTGAATAGATCTGCTATGGTTGTTATTGCATTTCGAAGAAGTTCAACAGATTTCAATTTATTCAGCCAGATAAGAAAATTTACAAACTCTCTTGAATTACCAATATTTTCTGTTGAACCAACACCAAACGCGCCATAATATTCGTTGTGTCCTGCATAAATTAAAATGAGGTCAGGATCCTGCTCGAGTACACCAGGCATCAAGTCTCTGATTGTATATGAATTTGTTGCTGTAATTCCGAGATTAATGACTTCAAAATGAATATCAGGATAAACTAATTCGAGTCGATCGCAGATATATCTGGAGAAAGTTCCATTTGGTGAGAAAGGAAATCCTTGCGCACTGCTTCCACCCATCACAAAAATTCTGAAAGCATTTTTTCTCTTTACAATATCGAATGCATCATTGTTCGATTGTGGTAAATCTGCTGTGTTGAAGAAATATCTGGCTGCAACATCCGGATTTAGCATCTGCTTTGTTTCTGTAATTTTAATCCACTGCTCAGTATTCTTTCCGTAGCTTATAACGCGGAGAAATATTTCAAGCAGAATAAAAAAGATAACAGGAATCAGAATTAGAACTAGATAAAACCATAAAGGTGATTTCTTATGGTTTCTATTTTCACTTTTTGGAGTTTTACTCAACGGTATTCCTTTGACTTATAATCTCCTCAAGCTGCTGCTTTATAATTGCCGCTCGCTGGAACTCCGGATTTATCTGCAAACATTTATTTATTGCATCAAGCGCTTTGGTGAATTCTTTCTTCTGAGCATATGCACCTGTAATGTTGAAATAAACCTGAGCATCATTACTGCTAAATCGTATACTTGCTTCAAGATATTTGATCGCATCATCTGTAAATCCCTGCGAAAGATCAATTATACCAAGCCATTTTGTATTGAAAGCATCAGGCTTTCTGTCAAATCCTCTTTTTAAAAAATAATATGCATGCTGATATTTGCTTGCCGAAATCAGCTCGCGCGAGGCAACATTATAATACTTATAAAGAAACGGAAACTCTTCAATCAAAGCAGCCATCTCGGTTGAGTACTTATCCATTTCATCTTTTCTCAAATAACTCTTTGCGACTTTCAATCGTGCCTGCTCTCTTGAAATTCTTCCATCAATAATTTCAAGTGCAAGACTATCAATTAAATTGTTGAGTGAAATCAGTTTGTTTCTCGGAATTTGATTTTTGGGATTTATATAAGGCCAGTCGTTTTTTAAAATTTTTATCCGGAAATCAGCTACTGTTGAATCAAAGAGGGTGAAATTATAATATGCAAAAACCAGACTGTCTGCTGTTTTCTCATCAAGATCGGATGGCTCAGTAGTTGGAAGATAGCCATTTCTTTTCATTTCATGAAAAAATAAATTTCCGATTAACTGATATCCTTTCACATTCGGATGAAGGTGGTCTGTCATCAATTCATCGCCGACAATTCCATAATTACTTTTTGAATTAAGCAGTGAATCGCTTCTTATAAATTTATAATTAAACTTCTTGCATAAACGAATAATCACATTATTAATTTCTTCCGGTGCGCGAAACCGTAAAGCATCAAGCTCCTTTGCATAAACGAATAAGCTTTTTGCAGAATCTAACTTTCCTGCATTTAATTTTGTAATAGCTTCATTAAATATTTTATCCGCTGGGGGATAATCCGAATCAGGGACAGAGACGAATGGTCTTTGATCTTTAAGATTGCTTGCCAGTATACTTGCTATAACCGGAACATCAGCCTCTTTACACATTGATAAAATATCGTGC
Source organism: bacterium (assembly GCA_016716565.1). Taxonomy (NCBI): domain Bacteria; species bacterium. Next base: position 896,687 of record JADJWC010000002.1, on the reverse strand, counting down.
AAATTTCCTTCGAACTGTTCAATACCCGCCAGGAAAATTTCAGAATTATAATCAATGAGCTTTTCCTTTGCAAGTTGGGCCATCATTGTACCACCGGTCAATTCACTATCAGAAGAAAATAAACCGGAAATTGATTTAACTATGTTTCTTGTCAGTTCAACAGTTTTAAATTTATTGAGCCAGAGAGTTGAGTTCACAATAAATCGCGATGAACCGAATGATTCGACAGATCCAACACCCAATGCACCATAATATTCATTATGACCGAGATACATTAAAACCAGATCAGGATTTTTTTTAATTAACTCAGGCATTAAATCCCGGACCGTGTACGAATTGATTGCAGACATACTGAAGTTAGCCACTTCGATAGTTTTATCCGGATAAAGAATCTCCAGTTTTTTCCGGATGAACTTGCTGAAAGAAGCACTCGATAAATACGGATAACCCGCGGCAGAACTTGCACCAACCACAAATACTCTGAAACTGTTTTCTTTTTTCTCTTTATAAATGAATGACTCGACTGAGAACGGAAGGTTCTGCGTTGTGAAAAAGTATCTATACCCAAGCTCGGGATTTAGTATCTGCATATCTTGAGAAATATCGATCCATACACGATCATCTCTTCCATAATTAAAAATACGAAGCCCTGTTTCAAGAAGAACAAAGAATAGTATTGGGATAATGATCAGCAAAAAATAAAACCACTTGGGTGAAGAAGCTTTATTCTCTTTTAAAAATGAATTAATATCCTCAGTTGAAACATTCAATTGCTTCGCCATTTCCTTTGAGGAAAGGATTCTATAATTCTTTTTTATAAACTGAATTTGTTTATCAGATAAAGCCAATTCTATTTTCTACCTTCTCGTTCCAGTGGCATTCAATAGCTGCTGCTGAAGGTCTCTCGCCATCGAGTAATTAGGTTCCAACTGAAGACAACGATTGATCATCTGCAAAGCTGTTTTGTAATCTTTTTTTATTGAGTAAGCGCCGGCAAGGTTATAATAAACCTGTGCATCTGATGAATTGTAATTTATACTCTTCGAAAGAAAATTTGTTGCTGAGTCGACTTTATTGTTCAACAAATCAATAATTCCTAGCCACTTTGTTGAATACGCACCGGGTTGCAACTCATTAAGTTTAGCAAGAAAAGGATAAGATTCCGTGAACATTTTTGAATTCACAAGAAGCTTAGCCGCAAATTCATACGGAAATGGATCGAATGGATATTCATCTGTTACAGCTGCAATTTCATTTTGAAAAGATTGAAAATCACCTTCGGAAAATTTTCTTTCTGCAAGTTTAAGATGTGCAGCTTGCCAGGACAAATCACCTTTACCGGTGAGAAAAGCTAAACTATCAGTATAAGTTTGAATGTTTAACAGCTTTAGTTTTTCTTCGTCTGATAATTTTTCTTTTGTGTATGGCCAATCACTTTTTAGGATAATTATCTGGTAAAGTGCTGTGATGGAATCGAGCTTTGTAAATTCGTAATGGCTTAAAGTTATACTATCCTGAGTATGGAGCGAATAATCATTGTCTGCCTTTGGAAAAATTCCAGAGTTAATTGCAGTATTACAAAATTCTCTTCCAATAATTTGAAATCCTCTGAGGTTGGGATGAAGATGATCAGTAATCAAATCATCACCGACAACACCTGAGAGAGATTCAGCATTCATTACTGAATCTATTTCCACAACAGGGAAGTTAAATTCATTACCAAGTGTCTCAATTATCTGATTAAATTTTTCCGGTGCGCGCCATCTTAATACATCAAGATCTTTTGCAAATCTAAAAAGTGAATCAGCACTTTTAATATTTCCAGCAGCAAGTTCATCTTTTGCTTTTGTAAAGATCTCATCTGCCGATGGAAAATTTTTATCTGAAATTGACTCAAAAGGTTTTTGATCTTTTAGATTGCTTACCAGTTTTCCTAGAATAACAGGAACATTTTCATCCTTTGCCATTTCCAGAATATCACGAAGGTTTCCTTCAAACTGATTCAAACCTGCAAAATATTTATCTGAATCAAATGGAATTTGTTGTCTTTGTGACATCCGTGCCATCAAAGTTCCGTCTGATTTTACTGGCTCGGAAAACATACCGGATACTGACTTAATAATATTCCGGAGGAGTTCAAAAGTTTTAAACTGGTTCAGCCAGATTACAGTGTTTACAATAAATCTTGTATCTCCCAGTGTCTCAACTGAGCCGACACCGAGCGCTCCATAATATTCGTTGTGACCCGCATAAATTATTATTAACTCGGGCTGCTTTTCTAAAACTCCGGGAAGCATATCTCTTAACGCATAAGAATTTATTGCGCTCATTGCGATATTCACAACTTCTATCTTTTTATCCGGATAGAGTAGTTCAAGTCTTTTCTGAATATATCTGGAGAAAGCTCCATTAGGTGAATACGGAAAACCCGCAGCACTACTGCCGCCCATTATAAAAACGCGGTAGGATTTGTTCTGTTTGATTTCATCAAAATAATTGTGATTGGCTGATGGAACTCTTTCGGTATTATAAAAATATCTGAATGCAATTTCAGGATTTAAGGTTAATCTTCCATCTCCGGTGGAAATCCATTGATCATTAATTCTTCCGTAGTTAAAAATATTCAAGCAAACTTCTAACAATACGATAATGAGAACAGGAAGTAAAATCATTACAAGATAAAACCAGCGTGGAACTTTTTTATTAGAACTTTCCATTACTTTTGTTCACTTTAAAATGGAGATAAATGCTAGTTAAAAATGCATTCAAAAAAATTGAATTAACTGCTTAAATATATCAGAAGCGGAGCTCAAAAATAGATTTAATTGAAGGTGGCTCATTCAGGTATTTCCTTCTTTTAACCTGTCTGAATTCTCATAATATCGCTATTTTAGCAACAATTTAATCAACTATTTCAGTAACATCGAACAAGAAATTAATTCAATCGTTGCAAATAATATCCGGCTAAATATTAGCAGAAAATAATGCATAAGATATTTATTGTTATAATATTGCTGTTCTCAGCATTTGGAATATCAGGACAAACGGATGAATCAAATGTACTGGCAAAGATGGGTAATGAAATTATCACTGAAAGTGAATTCATTGAACGGTATGAGCTTACCCCACAGTTGTATGCTGGGATTAAAGGAGGAGAAGAAAATTTCAAACGTGAAGTGCTTTATTCAATTATTGCAGAAAGACTTTGGGCGCTTGAAGCAGTAGAATTAGGTTTGAACGACTCAGAATTAATGAAAACAACATATAAAGCTATCGAGAAAATGTATGTACGCGATGCACTTTACAAGCAGGAAGTTCTCAGTAAAGTAAATTTATCGGATCAATATCTGATAGAAGCTTTCAGGCGAAATAGTCTTTCTCTCAACTTGCATTATATATTTTCGAAAGATGAAAATGAGATAAATAATATTTATCAGCAATTAGTTTCTGGATCGGATTTTTATTCAGTATTTCTGAAACGACCAGAAAGCAGCTTGCAGGAAAAACCATACGTTGTCAGCTACGGTCAGATGGATAAAAATGTAGAAGATCAGCTTTATCAATTACAGGTCGGTGAATTTACTTCACCGTTAAAAGCTCCGAACGGCTGGTACATTTTCAGGCTGCTATCCACCGACCAAAAAATAATTGAAAATGTAAAGCAGGCAGAAGAGCAGCAGAATTATGTTTTGAAAGTTGCAGAAGCAACGTTAACCGACAGCATCTATAAGGATTTTTATTCTCGTTTTTTTGAAGAAGCTAAAGCTGAAACGAATAAAGAATTATTTCTGAAACTATCCAATATTGTAATTGATGTTTTAAAGGGTAAAAATCAGAAAGAAGATGTACAAGAAAGTAATAAAATATATTTGATGCCAGATGATCTGTACAGAATTGAAAGCAAATTAGAATCAGATTTACTGAATGCAGAATTTGTAAAAATTAATGATCAGTCAGCAACAATAAATGATTTTCTGCAGGAGTTATCAATAGAGAAAATGTATGTAGACTCACTCGAAGAAAATCATATTAAAGGTAGGTTGAACTTCGCAATTAAAAATTTTATTGAGCACGAACTTTTATCAGCAGAAGGATACAAGAGAAGACTTCAGAATTCACCAGAAGTTCAGCGATCTTTAAAAATGTGGAGTTCGTATTATCTTTCGGAATCACTCCGTAAAAAAATAGCAGATGAAATTAAAGTCACTGATGAAGAAGCAAATAAGTATTACCTTGAAAAGAATCAAGCTGAATTATCAATTGTTGAAGTGAAAATTCTTGAGCTTTTAACTGAAGACCTTGATGTTATCAAACAAGTGCTTGATGAACTAAATAATGGAAAAGAATTCAGAGAGCTTGCTGTTAAGTTTACAATTAGGCAAGAAGCAAAAAATAATAATGGCGAATTGGGATTCTTTCCCGTAAGCGAGTATGGCGAAATCGGGCAGAAGGCTGCTGTAATGAAAATAGGAGAGATGTATGGACCTATTAAAGTTCCTGAGGGCTACTCATTATTTGAATTGATTGACCGGAAAGAAAATCGTGCTTTTGTCTCTGATAGTTTTGAGTCAGTCAAAGCAGCAGTTAAGCAGGAACTAAGACTTAAAAAATACAGCGAGCAAATAATCAACAAAACAGTTGAACTGGCAAATAAGTATGATTTGCAGATTAATACTGAAAATTTGAGTTCAGTAAAAGTGCTTAACACAACTACCGTGATATACAGGTATTTTGGTTTTGGCGGAAAGTTGCTTGCCGTGCCAATGACAACACCAAATTTTTTGTGGTTTAAAAAATGGCAGGAACAGGAAACACTATCACCATAAATTGATTTTAAAGAATTTCTCTTGAACGATAAAAGCATCTACATACTTGGAATTTCAGCTTACTATCACGATAGCGCTGCCTGCATTGTGAAAGATGGAGTAATTTTAGCTGCTGCTCAGGAAGAAAGATTCTCCAGGAAAAAACATGATCATCGATTCCCGCATAACGCAATTAAATTTTGTTTGGATTATGCCGGTATCAAGGCTAACGATCTTGATCTTGTAGCTTTTTATGATAAGCCATTTTTAAAATTTGAACGGCTTCTTGAAACCTATCTTACTTTCGCACCGATTGGAATAAAATCTTTCATCAAAGCGATGCCTTTATGGATAAAGGAAAAATTGTGGATGAAGGAATTAATAAAAAAAGAACTCGGATATGAAGGAAAAATAATATTTCCGGAACATCACGAATCACATGCTGCTTCTGCATTCTTTCCTTCTCCTTACAAAGAAGCCGCAATACTTACAATGGACGGAGTTGGTGAATGGACGACGAGCAGTTATGGAATTGGTAAAGAAAATTCAATTGAACTTTGGGCAGACATAAAATTTCCTCATTCACTTGGTCTTTTATATTCTGCATTTACTTATTACACCGGATTCAAAGTTAACTCAGGCGAGTATAAAGTAATGGGTCTTGCGCCTTACGGCGAACCAAAATACAAAAAACTTATCTATGATCACCTGATTGATGTGAAAGATGATGGTTCATTCCGGATGAATATGAAATACTTTAATTACTGCCAGGGTCTTACTATGACAAATGAGAAGTTCAATAAGTTGTTTGGAGGACCACCGAGAGTACCCGAAACAAAACTTACACAAAAAGATATGGATCTTGCTCGTTCTCTGCAGGAAGTGACGGAAGAAATCGTTTTGAAAATGGGGAACCATGTTTACAAAGAAACCGGAATGAAAAACTTAGTCCTTGCCGGCGGGGTTGCATTGAACTGTGTAGCAAATGGAAAGTTATTGCGAGAAGGTCCTTTCGAAAACATCTGGATTCAGCCTGCTGCTGGAGATGCTGGTGGTGCTTTAGGTGCAGCACTTCTCGGATGGTTCAGCTATCTCGGTAATCCAAGAGTTTCAGATGACAAATCTGATTCACAGCAAGGTTCTTACCTTGGTCCTGAATACAGTGAGGGTTACATTCACTCATTCATCCAATCATCAAATCTTGTTGCTAAAAAGTATCAGGAAGATGAACTTATAAAGATATTAGCAGGACTTATTGCTGAAGAAAAAGTTGTTGGCTGGTTTGATGGCAGGATGGAGTTTGGTCCGCGCGCTCTTGGTGCGCGTTCAATAATTGGAGATGCTAGATCTCCGAAAATGCAGGCGTTGATGAATATTAAAATAAAATTCAGGGAAGGATTCAGACCATTTGCACCATCCGTTCTTTTTGAAAAAGTGAGTGAATATTTTGAGTTTGAAAAAGAAAGTCCGTATATGCTTCAGGTTGCTGATGTGAAAAAAGAACGCCGAATCAAAATGACCGAAGACGAGGATAATCTTTGGGGAATAGATAAACTCAATGTCGTTCGGTCCGATATTCCCGCAATTACTCACGTTGATTATTCTGCAAGGCTTCAGACAGTTCACAAAGAAACTAATCCAAGATATCATAGGCTGATAGAAGAATTTGAGAAGCATACAGGTTGTGCGGTTATCATAAATACATCGTTCAATGTCAGAGGTGAACCGATTGTCTGTACACCAGAAGATGCTTACAAATGTTTTATGAGAACGAACATTGATTACCTCGTGCTTGGAAATTATCTTTTATCGAAAGAGGATCAAAAACCGTTAGAAAAAGATACTGACTGGAAAAAGGAATTTGCACTGGATTAATTTATGCTCAAAGAAGAATTCAAACATATTAAAGAAACAAAAAGCGACCTTCGCAAGTTTGGCTTAACTGTTGGTATTGTATTAGTAGCGATTGGAGCACTTATTTTTTACTTTGAAAAACCCTCGGAGATTTATTTCACGGTAATTGGAGGATTATTAATCCTTCTCGGAATATTATTCCCTCAATTGCTTAAACCTCTCAATAAGCTTTGGATGGGCTTGGCGATAATCCTCGGTTATATTATGACGAGAGTGATACTGACTACTTTATTTTATCTTGTTATTACCCCAATCGGATTTCTTGCAAAAATTTTTGGGAAGAAATTTATGGATCTAAAATATGACAGGTCAGCAAAGACCTACTGGGAAAAGCGTTCAATCATTCAGAAAAAACAAATAGATTACGAAAGACAATTTTAGGAAATAATTATGAGCAAACTTTCAATATTATCTGAACTCTGGGATTTTCTTAAAGTAAGAAAAAAATGGTGGCTTGCACCGATACTTATTCTACTTCTTCTTCTCGGAGGATTAATTATTTTAACACAAGGATCGGCATTAGCTCCTTTTATTTATGCAATATTTTAATTTTTGCTCGTGGCTTGTTCTTCTGCTACGAATCTGCTGACAGCAGGAAGGTTCACAAACGATTTTTTTTAAGTTGAAGAAAAGTAAAATCAAAATAAAGAAAAAAGCAAAGCGGATTCCTGTTCCGCAAAAACCGCCAAAAGTTGAGAAAAATCCGAAAGCATACGATAGAAAGAAGAACAAACGAAACCTGAAGAAGAAACTTAGTGAGGATCTTTCCCCCGATGAATAAGGCCTCAGTCATTGCAGCATTCTACAACAAGATCGATTATCTGAAACTTGTTCTTACAGGATTTGAAAGGCAAACCACAAAAGACTTTGAACTTATAATTGCTGATGACGGCTCAAAAGAAAATGTGGTTGCAGAGATTAACAAAATAAAAGCTACATATTCATTCCCGATAAAACATATCTGGCAGGAAGACAAAGGGTTTAGAAAAAATAAAATATTAAACAAAGCAATTAACGAAGCCGAGTCCGACTATTTGATATTTATCGATGCAGATTGTGTCCCTCACCGTGAATTCGTCGAAGGTCACTTGAATTTTGCATGGAAGAATATAGCACTCACAGGAAGAAGGGTAAACCTCTCTCAAAAAATTACATACATTCTTTCAGAACAAAATGTTCGCGAAGGCTATCTGGAAAAAAAATTTTTTATGCAAGCTCTGGACGGGATATTTGGTAATTCCGTCGATGTAGAAAAAGGTATTTACATCCGGAACAAATTATTATTGAGTTTTTTAAACAAGAAAAATAGAGGGTTACTCGGCTGCAATTTCTCTTTATTCAAAAAAGATCTTATCAAAATAAATGGCTTCGATGAAAGATATGAAGCACCTTCCATCGGAGAAGACTCGGATGTTCAGTTCAGACTTGAACTTTCCGGGATTCAAGTTAAGTCGGTAAATCATGCAGCAGTTCAATATCACCTCTATCATAAATTGCAAGACAGACCACGTAGAAATCTTGTTCTTTTCGATGAAGTCAAAAAGAACAAATTAGCCTTTACTCCCTTCGGATTAACAAAGTAATACAATTTCTCAATTTGACCCACTGATTTACGGGATAATCTTATAAAATCCCAAATATAATTTGGAATAAATGTTGTCTAAACTTATTTTCGAAGGTAATAATTTGAATATTCCTAAATTATTAAGGTTTTATGCTCGACGAACTGGATTTAAAAATACTAAGAACACTTCAGCAGAATGGTCGAACAAAACGAAATGAATTAGCTGATCAGGTTCAACTATCCGTTCCTTCAGTAAGTGATAGATTAAAAAAACTTGAAGATAACAATATCATCGAAGGGTATTATACAAAAGTCAACAGACAGGCATTCGGTTATGATATCCTGGCTTTCATACTTGTTATGATGGATTCTTCAAAGCATTATAAGGATTTGATCAAACATGTAGAAAAACATCCACACATTCTTGAATGTTATTCAGTTTTGGGTGAAGGTTCGCACTTACTGAAAGTTTGTGTGAAGAATACTGAGGCGTTAGAAAAGCTACTTAGTGAAATTCAAACCTGGCCCGGTGTCACTGGAACAAAAACAACTTATGTACTTTCTACAATAAAAGAAACAACATCAATTAATATTCAATAATAAATAAAAGGTTAATAACATGGCTAAAACCCCGAGCGCTATTGATAATGTGCTCAGCTTTATCAAGACAAAAAAAATCAAATTCGTTGATTTAAAATTTATGGACTTTCCAGGACAGTGGCAGCATTTTACAGTACCTGTAAGTCAGTTTGATGCAGATTCTTTTGTAGATGGATACGGATTTGACGGTTCATCAATAAGAGGCTGGAAAGCAATAAACGAAAGTGATATGCTTATTATTCCTGATCCAAATACTTTATTCTTCGATCCGTTCATTGAATCCCCGCCAGCACGTCTGATTTGTGATGTCTATGAACCTGCAACAAAGGAAAAATATTCTCGCTGTCCAAGAAATATCGCGCAGAAGGCAGAAGCTCATCTGAAGTCGACAGGAATTGCTGATACCGTTTATTATGGACCCGAAGCCGAGTTTTTTATTTTTGATGATGTGAGATTCGATTCGAAACCCAACGGAAGTTTTTATCACGTTGATTCAGTTGAAGGCAGGTGGAATACTGGCAGAGAAGAAAATCCGAATCTCGGATACAAGCCGAGATATAAAGAAGGATATTTTCCTGTTCCGCCGACAGACGCATTAATGGATTTACGAAATGCAATGGTAAATAATTTAATTGATTGCGGTATTGATGTAGAAGCTCAGCACCACGAAGTTGCAAGTGGTGGTCAATGCGAAATTGATTTACGTTTTTCACCGCTGGTTAAAGCTGCCGATCAACTTTTGATGTTTAAATACATTATTAAGAATACAGCGAAGAAGTGGAACAAGACTGTTACTTATATGCCCAAACCGATTCAAGGAGATAATGGCAGCGGGATGCATGTGCACACAAGCTTGTGGAAAAAAGGTAAACCACTTTTTGCTGGCCCAGGCTATGCTGGCTTAAGTGAAGATGCACTTTATTTCATTGGCGGACTTTTAAAACATGCAGCCTCACTTTGTGCTTTTGCAAACCCAACTACTAACTCTTATAAAAGATTGGTACCGGGATTTGAAGCACCTGTGAATCTTGCATACTCACAAAGGAATAGAAGTGCAGCCGTTAGAATTCCAATGTACTCTACAAGTCCTAAAGCAAAAAGAGTTGAGTTCCGATGTCCTGATCCTTCAGCTAATCCTTATCTTGCATTTTCTGCAATGCTCATGGCTGGCCTTGATGGCATAATTAATAGAATAGATCCTGGCGATCCTTTAGATAAAGACATCTACGATATGCCGCCTGAAGAACTAAAAAATGTTCCATCAACACCGGGAAGTTTGAATGAAGCAATAAAAGCTCTGGCGAACGATCATGAATATTTGTTGAAAGGCGATGTGTTCACTGAAGATGTAATTGAAACCTGGATAAAATATAAAGTTGAAAAGGAAATAAAACCGATGGCATTACAACCTCACCCGTTTGAGTTCGGAATGTATTACGATGTTTAATTAATAATAATTCATTGCGATTCCGATTTAAGTCGGGAAAAGCTATCTTGATTTGTGACCGCAATCTTGAAAAAAGGATTGCGGTTTTTTTATTTCGTATATCTGTATTTTAATCTTTACTTCTCTTTTATGGAAGGTTGAGTCAATAAATTTTATTTTTTTGTTGATTTAAAAGAAAGAATATTCTATTTTTAATATAACCATCAACAAAATAGGAGATGCTATGAAAACTTCTTTTACATTTTCTCTTTTTATCCTGTTATCATTGACCGTCATGGCTCAAATTTATCACGTTGCTCCACCAGATTATACTAACACACCCGGGAATGCAGGTTTTACAAGTCAGCTGGCAAATTCTCCACGTACGTATCAACTGCTTATGCATGAAAGTTTGTTAGCCCCATTGATGAATAAGCAAATTTTAGCAGTTAGCTGGAGACTCCCTACCTCAGCAACTACAAATTGGCCAACTGCTGACATTACAATAACTGATTATGATTTTTATCTTGGTCTGGGGGTGGATCCTGCCAGTATGGACAGAACAAATTTCTCTTCCAATTTTGTCGGACCCAAGAAACAAGTAAGAGATGGCAGCTTAACAATATTGGCTAATTCATATACTTTTGGAAGTTCTCCTAACAACTGGGGACCTGAAATGTCTTTTGCCATTGATAGTGTCTGGGTTTATAATGGGGGAAATTTATTAATCGAACTTCGCCAGACAGGCTTCACAGGCACTTCGCGAAGTGTAGATGCATTAGGTACCTCAACTCCAGGGTATGGTACTTTATTTAGAAGTTGCTGGGGCAGTGGTGTTGCAGCTGATTCCGGGGCATATGGAAATTTTTCTATCGTTAGAATCACTGCTGATGATCCTGTCCCGGTTGAATTAGTTTCATTCTCAGCCACTTCATCAGGCAAGAATGTTATATTGCAATGGACTACCGCAACTGAATTGAATAATTCTGGATTTGAAATTCAAAAAAGAACACAAGAATCAGGATTTGAAGTAATTGGATTCGTGGCTGGTTCAGGCTCAACTACCGAGCAGAGAAGTTATTCATTCAACGATGTGAACATTCCGAATGATAAATATATTTATCGTCTGAAGCAGATAGATTTCAATGGTGTATTTGATTACAGCAATGAGATAGAAGTGGAAGTAAATTCTCCTGCAGAATTTTCTTTAGAGCAAAACTATCCAAATCCATTTAATCCATCTACAATAATTAATTACAGTATAGCAGAGGCAAGCCTTGTTAAGATTGCAATCTATAATCTGCTCGGTCAGGAAGTTGCGTTGATAGTAAATGAATTCAAGGAAGCAGGACAACACAGTATTAACTTCGATGCCTCCGGATTAACAAGCGGGGCTTATTTCTATACAATAGAGACACCACTCTTCAGACAAACCAAAAAAATGCTTCTGGCAAAATAAAATTTAGTTTCTGATCTTATATCTGTGATATCGCCGCCTTATTTGATTGAGGCGGCTTTTTTATAATAACCATCCTTGACGGCAAAACATCGACGTTGCCAATCCTGTCGCCGCCTTAAAAAATTTGTCGCCTGTAGTTTTAACACTACCTCATATTGTTGTAAATCAGCATTTTGTTTGATGGTATTATTCTTGCAAATATTTAAAGCAAATCCAGTGGGTGGGATGAAGTAGAATCTCCGGTTGTAGATTCCTTCAAAAAATTATTTCAACAATTAAAAATATGGTGGTTGTATATGGCTTTAGCAACAGTAACATTCTTTGGGGATAATTTCAGTTCTTATGGAGTTCCCAAAACTCTGCATTCATATTTGATAAGCGTTTCTGTAAACCAGGCGCTTGGTGACAGGGATAAAATTGTAAAGATAGTGCCTATTTCTGAAGGAGCGCCGAAACCTGTACGAGAATTACCTTTTATAATAAAAAACTCTGATTGGAAGAGAGCAATATTTGAAGCATTCTCTCTTCTCGAAAGAATGGATGGCTTAAAAGGATTAAAAAATCATAAAAGTATAGTTGAACTTGAAAAGCAGGGAAGTTTAGTAGCTGCTTTAAGTGCTTGATAGTAATTTAGATTTATCAACAATTATTTTTGATAAATAACTATTGGATTTTTTGTCCTTTTATTCGGATGGTTTGTGTGCGGCTGGATCGAGGGTATCTGCTCTTTAATCCTGCTTTGATTACAACACCTGTTCCTAAAATATAATCATTAAAACTAACTGCGTATTGTCCTGATTGGAGATTATCAACTGGAATTAAAGCTCCCATCAGGTATAATCTTAGTTCATCAAGATTCTTAATTCTGTAAATGTTTTTTGAAATTTTTTCCTGAAGGATCTGTGCAGCGAAAGAATGAAGCATAATACTACCATTCTTGTCGATCATTCCAAACTTAGTACCTACCCTGTGGAATAGCCCAAGATTATCATCGTTCCATTCACCTGAAGAAAAATATATATCATTCCTCTTAATAAAGAACTTGTATTTTGAAAAAATATTTGCATCTATTCCAAACTCTGATGCTAAATATTTCAATTTATCATTTAGAATTTTGTCGGAGTGAGAATGGATTGTCAAAATAAAATTCTTTTTCCATTTCAGTTGTTCTGTTGCAGGAGTATGATCTGTTTTCCGGAGTTTGACAAGAAAAAATCCATCTGAATCTATTTCCCATGGAAAAATTCTGATTGCCTTTGATAGTCTTTTGTCAAGATTGGATCCGTTGTATTCAGTTAATCCCATGTGATGTTTTAAAGGAAGAGAAATCAGTTCAACATCAACAGGGTATTTTTCCAAAATCCGGTTGATAATTAATTCATTCTCTTCAGGAGTGAGTGTGCAAGTTGAATATACAATTTCACCACCAACCTTCAACATTTTTATTGCAGAAACAAGCAGTTTGTTTTGCAATTCAACGAGATTCTTTACTCTTTCAATTGACCACCATTTATTGACTTCACTTTTTTTCTGAATGATACCCAAACCGCTGCAAGGTGCATCTACAAGAATTTTATCGAAATAAGAATCATAGTATTTGCTCAGTATTTCACCGCGTTGATTTACAATACCACAATTGAGGAAATTCATTTTATCAAGGTTGAAGACCAATGCCTTTATTCTATCAATTTCTAGTTCATTTACTACCAGTCTTCCTTTGTTCTGCATCATCTCTGCTAACTGTGTAGTTTTTGAACCAGGTGCGGAACATAGATCGAGAACCAAATCTTTTTCTGATGGATTGAGAAAGATTGGAGGAAGCATTGAAGTTAATGCCTGCATGTAATAAAATCCGAAAGCAATTTCGAGAGTACTGCCAGCATAATCAAAGCCATCAATAATTTTAAGTGCATTTGATGGAAAGTTCATCGGTTCTGTTTTTATTCCGTAAACTTCTTCGAGTCTGATTGCCAGTGTTTCCCGTTTTATTTTACTTTCGTTGACCCTGATATATTTTGCTGGTTCGGAATCAATAAAGCTTGAATAATTTTTTGCGGCATCTTCACCGAATGTTGATTCAAGGTAGGAGTAGATTTTGTCAGAAACACGTGAACTATTGCTCATAACCTTGTCAGGTTCAGCTTCTTAAAAATTTCATTTGAAACTGCAGTAATGTTTTTCCCATTATTGATTTTTCTCTGATATTCATTCTCTATTTCTAAAAGTAGTTTATCAAGATATTTTTCATATTCTTCAACAGCATTTCTGATTGCTAAAAGATCAGTGGGAATTTTAATTTTATTTTTTCTATTATGACCTGCATAAACAACGTACTTAGCTTCAAACTCATTCTGAAATGTCATCACAAAGTCACCGGTTGCAGAAGTTACCTCGAATGATCCAAAAAATTCTTTTCCGAGAACCAGTACTTTTTCGGGTACGTCAATCGTCTTAAAACTCTGTGAATTGTTGAAGTCCTGTGGGAAATTCTTTATTCCTGAAAGAGAAAGGTCTTTACTTTTACTGAAGATAAAATCTTTTTCGTTCAACTTTTGGAATGATTTAATAAAAAGTTCTTAACAATTTTCTGCATTTCACTTTCGTCACTATATTGATCGATTTTTAACAGAGATAGGTCGCATCCTAAAAGCATCGGAGGAAGTTTTCTTTCATCTGAAATGTGCAAAGCAAGTACAGGAATCTTTCTGTGAAAGAGAGCATATGCAATTTCAACTCCTGTCTCCAATTCGCTGTTGGAAATTTCTGCTATGACGAGCTTGCTGCCATCAATCCATTTCAGATTTCTTTTATAAATCTGCGTATCGGTAAGTGGAATAGTAGTGCTGAACTTTGGACTTAATTCAGACAATACAGAATGACCAAGACTTTCAGTAAACTCAATTATATTTTTATGAAGTATTTGATAAGCCTCGTAACCTTTTTTTGTGCCGGTACAATAAACGATCATAATTAGCTATTTAATATCTGTTCGTAATACTCCTCATAAAGAGGTATAACAATTGATTTATCAAATTGATTGACTGCTCTCTGCCTTGCGTTGTCGGCAAAGAGTTTGTATTTCTTTTCATTGTTTAAAAGCTCAAGAGTATATTTTGCCATTCTATCAATGTCCCCAATCTCTGCAATGAAACCGGTTTCGTTGTGTTTGACTAATTCTGGAAGTCCGCCAACACTTGAACTGATCACAGGCAAACCGCAAGCCATTGCTTCAAGTGCTGCAAGTCCAAAACTTTCAGACTGTGATGGAATAAGAAAGAGATCGGATGAAGATAATATTTCTACCAAAGCTTCCTGCTTGCCAAGGAATTTTACCGAATCAACTAAGTCAAGCTGCCTCGTCAGTCTTTCGCATTCAGACCTGTCCGGTCCGTCACCTACAAGAATTAACTTAGATGGAATTTCTTTCTGCACTTTTTCAAATATTCTGATTGTATCTGGTACTCTTTTAACCTGTCTGAAGTTTGAGGTATGAACAAGAATCTTTTCACCTTTGGGCGCAATTGTTTTCCTGAAGTCACAACTGCTTTCTGGTTTAAAATGATCAGTATTTACGAAATTGGGAATGACTCTTATATCAGTTTCACAAGAATAATTTGTGATGGTTTTTTCTTTCAGGAATCGGGAAACCGCAGTAACTCCATCGCTCTTTTCAATACTCAGTTTTACTAATGGCAGAAAAGATGGTTCTAAACCAACTAGAGTTATGTCAGTGCCATGGAGAGTTGTAATAACTTTCAGATCCCGATTTTTCTTAGTTATTTCTTTGGCAAGAAATGCGCTTGTCGCGTGGGGGATCGCATAGTGAACGTGCAGTAAATCAAGATTTTCAAACTCGGCTACTTCTACCATTTTACTTGCGAGCGATAGTGAGTAGAGAGGAAATTCAAACACGGGATAATTACTTATTTCAACTTCGTGGAAAAAAATATTTTCGATATAATGAGATAATCTGAACGGGAGAGCGTAGCTTATAAAATGAATCTGATGTCCCCGTAATGCTAATTCTTTACCTAATTCTGTAGCAATAACACCGCTTCCGCCGTAGGTTGGGTAGCACGTAATTCCGATTTTCATTCACTTATTCCGCAGGTATTAGTAATCATTATTATTAACAAATATAACTTAATTTTAATGAAGTTTGAAGCCCCAATTATTTCTATTGAAGTAATGATAAATCTATATTTACTAAAAAAATTAAAATGAATTTTCTGGTTATTGGACACTCGGTAGTAGATAAAATAAAAGAGGAAAGATGCATCTCCACCAAACCTGGAGGTATCTTCTATACCGTCGTATCATTACTTGGTCAAAAAAGTTTTGACGATAAATTGTTTCTTTGCTCAAGCATTGATAAAGAAAGTGGAGAATTATTTGAGGCAGCGGATAATCAAATAGAAAGAGATTTTATCACTGCTGTTGATTCAATTCCGACAGTAGAACTCGTTGTGAATAAAACGGGCGAGCGAAATGAAACTTACTCGAAGATCGGTTCTAACCTTAAATTGCCTTCCGATTTGAGAAGGTTTGATGGAATATTAATTAACATGATTACCGGATATGATATTTCACATTCACAGCTGAAACAATTGCGAAATGATTTTAAAGGATTGATTTACTTTGATGTTCATACTTTAAGCCGTGGTGTTGATGATAATATGAATCGAGTTTTCAGAAGAATTGAAGCATTTAATGAATGGGCAGAATGTGTGGATATTCTTCAAGCAAATGAATCTGAACTTATGACACTTTCACATAATACATCTGAAGCGGATATTTTGAATGAGTTATTCTCGTATGGAATTAAGCAGATAATAATTACAAAAGCTGAAAAAGGTGCAACTGTTTATTTCAAAAGCGGCATTGAAATAAAACGTATTCATAAAGATGCCATTAGAGTAAATGTAAAAAATAAAATCGGCTGCGGAGATGTTTTTGGAGCAGTATATTTCTACAATTACATAAAAAATAAAAACGTAACTTTGGCTTTGGAACAGGCAAATTTATTTGCAGGCGTTGCTACAACTTTATCATCAACAGAGGAATTCCTAAATCTAAAGCGATATGCAAACGAATGGATTAGTAAAAAATAGAATTTTAATTACAGGTTCGAACGGAATGCTCGGACAGCGGACTGTTCAATTTTATTCTTCGAAAGAAAACGTTGAGTTACTTGCAACTTCTGTTGAGGATAAATCAGTTGTTGAATCTGTAGAGTATATTCAGTCAGATATTAAAGACAGGGAAAGCATTAAAAAGCTAATTTATGATTACTGTCCCGATTTTATTGTTCACACTGCTGCATTCACGAATGTGGATCTTAGTGAAAAACTACGTGAGGAAGCATGGAAAATAAACGTAAAAGGAGTTGAATACATTGGTGAAGCAGCAAGAGCAATTGATGCGCATATAATTCATATTTCAACAGATTATATTTTTGACGGGAAGAATGGGCCTTATGATGAAAATGCAACTCCTGATCCGATCGGATATTATGGCAGGACAAAACTTGCGAGTGAAAATGCGCTTAGAATCAGCGGAACATTTTTTACAATTCTCAGAACAAATGTGTTATATGGAATTGCTCCAAACAGCAGACCTGATTTTGTCAGATGGGTTGTAAATTCTCTTCGCAATAAACAGGAAATTCGGATAGTAAAAGACCAGATCGGCAATCCGACTTTCATTGACGATCTTGTGCAGGCTATTAATAAAATAATTGAATTCAGAAAAACCGGAATTTACAACATCGGCGGAAAAGAATTTTTATCCCGCTATGATTTCACATTACGGATTGCAGATTTTTTTAGACTTGATAAACGTTTGATCATTCCAATTACAACTGAAGAATTGAAACAACCAGCTCGGCGACCGCTTAAATCAGGTTTATTAATATTAAAAGCAGAAACAGAACTTGGATACAAACCTCATACAATCACCGAAGCACTTTCAGCAATGAAGAAAGAACTTGAGCTGTGACATTAGCTGAAAAGTACGACTATTTTATCTTTGATCTTGACGGAACTATTTACAGAGGAGAACACCTCATTCCTCGTGCAAATGAAGTGATAAATTTTTTGAATACCACCGGGAAAAAATTTGTATTCGTTTCAAATAAAACAACAGGCACTGCAACAGACTATTATCTCTTTCTAAAAAACTGGGGATTGGATGTCAGAGAAAAACAGATAATCAATTCAACAATTGTTTTATCTAATTATCTAAAAAATCATTTCAGCGGTTCATTATTT
The DNA here is from genome assembly GCA_016716565.1 of bacterium. NCBI lineage: Bacteria > bacterium. Next base: position 878,650 of record JADJWC010000002.1, on the reverse strand, counting down.
TTTGCTATTGGGGAGAACTCCTTCATACAAGAAATTGAAAATTCCGGATTGAAATTTTCAACAAATGCGGATGAGGTGAGAATTGTACTTATCACACTTGACAGAACACTTAACTACCAGAAACTGGAAATAGCAGCACGAGCTCTTGAAAACGGCGCTAAATTTTTCGCTGCAAATATTGATGATACTTGTCCAGTGGAGAACGGAGAAGTAATCGATGCCGGCTCCACAATTTCAGCGCTTGAAAAAAGAACACACAGAAAACTTGAGATGCATTTTGGCAAGCCATCCGAGTTTATGTTCAACGAAATAAAAAATCATCTGCAATTTATTCCTGAAAAAACATTGCTGATCGGTGACAGAATAGAAACCGATATCACTATGGGAAATAAATTCGGAATAGATACAGCCTTAGTGAGTACAGGCGTAAAATATTTTTCAAATGGAAATGAAAACATCAGTCCAACCTACCAGATTAACTCGGTTTTTGATTTATTGATTCCTAAAACTTAATTTTCATCCCGAAGACTCCACAACCTTTTCTCAAACAATGAAGTCTAATTCCTTAGTTATGGAAAGGACTAAATGCAGTTAAGTGATACAGAATTGATAATTCAGGCTCAAAAAGGCAATCAGAATGCCTTTGAGGAGCTCGTGTACCGCTACGACCGAAATGTGCTTTCCGTTACACTCAAGTATGCTAATAATGAGGACGATGCAAAAGATTTGTATCAGGAAGTTTTCATACGAGTTTACAGAGGGATGAAAAATTTCCGTTTTCAAAGTGAGTTCTCGACCTGGCTTTTCAGGATTACGACAAATGTTTGCCTCACTTATAAAAGCAGAAGTAAAGAGCATCTTAAAGTTTCTATTAATAATGATTATGATGACGAAGAACAGGGTGTAAGTTCATCGCCCGAATTAGTATATGAAGGTTCATCACCGGAGGAAATATCTTCAGGTGCAAATATCGGAGAGCTAGTGAATGAAGCAGTTGAATCACTTGCACCAAAACAGAAAATGACTTTCATACTGAAGCATTATGAAGGCTATAAAATAAGAGAGATTGCAGAGATGATGAATTGTAAAGAAGGAACGGTTAAAAAATATCTCTTCGATGCGGTTCAAAATCTTAGAAAAAAATTAAGTCCTGTTTATGTATAAACAGACGAACTCAATTATTGGAGTAACAAATGAAACATAATGAATATAAACAGTTTCTTCAGCTTTCGTTGTTTGGTGAATTAAAATCTGAAGAACAGAGAATTTTGAAAGAGCATCTTTTAATATGTGAAGAATGTCGTACCGAACTGGAAGACCAGAAAAATCTCCTTGAATTATTATCCGGGAAAAAGAAACCAATCGTGAATGAAAAAGTTTTATCTAATGCGCGATACCAGCTGAGAGGTGCACTCAGATCAGAGCAATCACACAGAAATATTTTTAATTCAACTGCTGAAAGTATTTTTCAACTTTTTACCACTCCGCTGAAATTTGCTTTTACCGGAGTAGCATTATTAGTAGTTGGTGTAGTAATCGGCAGCTTGTTTTTTGGTAAAGGTGCAACTCAATTTTCAAATCAGCAAAATGGTGACAACAGATTTGCATCATTGAGTGAAGACATCAGCATTTCAAATGTAAGATTCATTGATTCGGATGCTTCTGATGGTGAAGTTGAATTCTCTTTTGAAGCATCAAGACCCGTACGACTGAAAGGTAGCATCAACGATCAGCAAATTCAAAGTGTCCTAACTTATGCAATGCTTAATGAACAAAATCCGGGCTCAAGATTGAATTCAATAAATGCAATGGATACAGAAATCTCAACTAATTATGATGATGATGTAAAGAATGCTTTGATTACTGTAGTGATGACAGATGAAAACCCGGGTGTTAGAAGAGAAGCATTGAAACTGATGGGGAAATTTCCTTATGATGAATCAATCAAACAAACACTGTTTTACGTTGTAGCCAATGATACTGTTTCAGGTTTGAGAATTGAAGCTTTAAACTCGCTTATCGAGGCAGGAAATAAAGGCTACAAATTGAATAACAACGAAATAAATCTTTTCAAAGAAAAATTACAAAAGGATGAAAATCCTTATATCAAATTACGCTCAAAAACAATTTTACAGGAGTACAATTAAAATGAAAAACAGGAAAGTAACTTCATTGCTGGTGGTCCTTAGCATTCTGATATTATCTTCATTGAATTTCTCTATTGCTTCGGATAAAGACGCCACATTCAGTGTTCAAAAAGGTGATGTGCTGGATGTTGAAATAGAACATGGAAATATTAATGTAAGCACCTGGGATAAAAACGAAGTACAGATATCGGCTAAAAACATTGATGATGATGAGCTTAATCTTTACTCGGCAGAAAAAAAATCCGGAATTATTGTAGTCAAGTTTAAAGGAGACGATTCAGATGACTTCAGTTTAGAGCTGACCATTCCCAACGATTTAACTATTGATTTTAAAACCGGTGGCGGTAACGTAACAATCAATAATGATCTCCGAAGTAAAACTACAATTTCAACTGCCGGAGGAAATATCACAGCAAAAACAATCGGTGCGGAAGCAAATATAAGCACAGCTGGTGGTAATATTAAGCTTGGTGATATAAATGGTAGCGTAGAGTTAACTACGGCTGGCGGCGATATTCAGGTTGGTTCGGTTAATGGCAAAGCAGAAATTTCAACGGCAGGTGGAAATATTAAAGTTGGTTCTGTGAACAACACTGCGGATATTTCAACAGCCGGTGGTAATGTAACTGTTGGAACTGTCGGTGGTAACGCGGATATATCAACTGCTGGAGGAAATATTACAGTATCGACAGTCTCCGGAAGTGCTGATATTTCAACCGGAGGAGGCAATGTAATTCTTGATGGTGCAACAGGTAAAGTTGAAGCAAATACCGGTGGTGGAAACATCGAATTAAAAAATATAAAAGGTTCAATTGAAGCCAACACAGGTGCGGGTAATATTACTGCCGAATTAATTCCTGATGGTAAAAGCAGCAGTGATTTAAACTCAGGTGTTGGAAATATTACGCTATACATTCCTGAATCATCCAAAGCAACTATTGTTGCAACAGCAAGCGACTTTAAATGGGGCGATTCTCGAAAAGATTCTGAAAGCATTAAATCGGATTTCGAATCATATAATATTTCTCAACTCCGCAGAGGAAATACTTTTGAAGCCATTTATGAACTTAATGGCGGAGGAAGCAAAATTGAGTTGAATGTTGGTCTGGGTGAAATAAATATTAAGAAATCCAAGTAACAATATATCATCAGAAAAAGCCGTTCATTTAAATAATGAATCAGATTAATTAAATAATAATCAATTTTGTATTGAGAATTAAGATAAGATGCAGGCGATAAAATTCCTGCATCTTAAGCAAGCTCAAAAAACATGTTTATCTATTCTGAAAGACGTATTAAAAAATCCAGATTTATAAAATTCAATGATGAGCAAAATTTTATTTCTATTATTTCTCTTCATCCCTTTAGCAATCATTTTCCCTTCCAGGGATACACTGCAAATAAAAAATAACGATGTTATTCTGATCGCTGAAAAGCTCAATTCGCCTGTTGAAGTAGATGGTATTTTGGATGAACCTGTCTGGCATAACGGTAATACCTTTGAAAATTTTTATCAGGTAGATCCAAATGAGGGTGAACCAGCTAGTGAAAAGACGATTATCAAAATAGCTTATGATGAAAAATATTTGTATCTGGGTGCATTTATGTTTGATTCGCATCCCGATTTAATAATGGCGAGATTGACAAGAAGGGATGAATGGATTGATTCCGATCATATTGCATTAGGTCTTGATCCTTATCATGATAAACGCAGTGGTTATTTTTTTGGTTTGAACGCAGCAGGCACTCAACGTGATGGTGTGCTTTATAATGATAGCTGGAGCGATGATTCCTGGGATGGTGTATGGGAAGGGAAAGTTCAAAGAAACAAAGATGGCTGGACAGCAGAGATGAAAATTCCTTTTTCTCAAATGAGATTTAATCAATCTGACAGCATGGTATGGGGAGTAAATTTTAAAAGGGTTATTGCCCGCAAGAATGAGGAATCATTTATGGTATTTATTCCTAAGCATGAAAGCGGATTCGTTTCTCACTTTGCCAGTCTCACAGGATTTGAAAATATTTCCGGCAGCGGAAAGATAGAAGTATTACCATACATAACAACTCGAGCTGAATACATTCAGTATGAAGATGGTGATCCTTTTCATAACGGAAAAAGCTATGTTCCAGGTGCGGGCGCTGACTTGAAAATGGGAGTTGGCTCAAATCTTAATCTGAATGCAACCATCAATCCGGATTTTGGACAAGTGGAAATTGATCCAGCCGTAATAAATCTTAGCGATGTTGAAACATTTTTTGAAGAGAAGAGACCATTCTTTATAGAGGGCTCCAGTATTTTTAATTTTGGTTATGGTGGTGCAGGAAACTACTGGGGTTTTAACTGGGGTGGTGCTGATTTTTTCTACAGTAGAAGAATTGGTAGACAACCGCAGGGAAGTTTACCCGATGATATTGATTATTCCGATTATCCTACTGGAACTCATATACTCGCAGCCGGAAAGCTCACAGGAAAACTTGGTGATAGCTGGAATGTTGGTACTATCCAGAATATAACCCAAAGAGAGTATGCAAAAATTTCGAGTAATGGAGTTCAGTCCGAAACTGAAGTTGAACCTCTTGCATATTATGGAATTTTCAGAGCACAAAATGAATTCAGTGATGGGCAGCAAGGTCTTGGATTTATTTCTACAGTTGCCGTCAGAGATTTTAAAGATCAAAGACTACGTGATGAGATTAGCAAAAGTGCATTAACTTTTGGTATTGATGGATGGACTTTCCTCGATGAATCAAAAACATGGGTAATAGCAGGTTGGACTGGAGCTAGTTACGTTGGTGGAAATGAACAGCGTATGATTGACCTGCAAAATAGTTCAAGACATTATTTTCAAAGACCTGATGCTGATCATGTAAATGTAGATAGCCTTGCAACTTCTCTTACAGGATATGCAGGAAGAATTTATCTCAATAAGCAGAAAGGAAATTTTTTCGTTAATACAGCTTTTGGTTTTATTACACCTTCATTTGATGTAAATGATGTGGGTTTTCTTTATCGTGCAGATATAATTAATTGGCATGCCGGTGCCGGATATTACTGGAGTGACCCAAATGATTTTTTCAGATATCTTGAACTTGGCGGTGCGTTATTTCAAAACTATGATTTTGGAGGAAATAAAACCTGGGAAGGATTTTTTCACTTTGGATCGATTCAATTCCCAAATTACTACTCTGCAAACTGGAATGTTGGATTGTATGCTGAGAGTTTTAATAATAACCGAACACGAGGCGGACCGTTAACTTTAAATCCTGCAGGATATCAGCTTTCATTAAATTTTTCATCAGACAGCCGGAAAGATTGGGTGATTGGTGTTGGTGGAGGAACAAGTGAGTCAGGTCCTTCTTACGATTGGTTTACCGGTGCAAGTCTCGAACTCAGATTACTACCAAATATTTCTTTCGTACTAAGTCCTCAGTTTGCAAAAGAATTTTCATATGCACAGTATGTTGATACATACACGGATCAAACCGCAACAAACACATACGGAAACAGGTACGTGTTTGCTGAACTTGATCAGAAGACGCTATCATCAAGCATCAGGTTAAACTGGACGTTTACTCCGAATTTAAGTCTGCAGCTTTATGTTCAGCCATTAATTTCAGCCGGTGAGTACACGAAATTTAAAGAACTTAAAGCACCGGGGACATATGAGTTTCTAACATATGGTGAAGAAGGTTCTACATTCGATCCAGAAACAAACATCGCTGATCCTGATGGTGAGGGACCTGCTCAGCCAATAGAAATTGATAATCCTGATTTCAATGTAAAATCATTAAGAGGGAATGCTGTTTTGCGTTGGGAGTACTTACCGGGAAGTGCAATCTATTTTGTCTGGACTCAAACAAGATCGGAAGCTGAAGAAATTGGAGATTTTCAATTTGAAGAATCGATGACTAAAATGGTGCAAGCTGAACCGGATAATATTTTTATGATAAAAGTAACCTATTGGTTGAATTTCTAACTTATCAATTCCGTTTAATAAAATTCCAAACTTTCTTACCTTTGTAAAGAAAAATTTTTAATTGTTAATTTTTCATTTTTAATTGAAACGCCCCCGTAGCTCAGTGGATACCTGCCCGACTTGCGTCGGTCAAGGCGGGGAGCAGAAGTTTCCTAAACTTTATTTGAAATATTTTGTTTACATATTGAAAAGTATGAATGATGAAAAAACCTATATAGGAATGACGAATGATATTGAACGAAGATTAAAGGAACATAACTCGGGTAAAAATATTTATACGAAAAAATATACACCTTGGGAAGTAATTTATAAAGAGGTAGTTGCTGATAGGGCTAGTGCACGAAAAAGGGAAAAATACTTTAAGTCAGCAGCTGGTAGAAGAAAATTAAAAATATTATTGAATAATTAACACCCCCGTAGCTCAGTGGATAGAGCAGAAGTTTCCTAAACTTTTGGCCGGAGGTTCGACTCCTCTCGGGGGCATTTCTTCCAGGAAAAAATATTTACTACTATTCAGCTCACTTTGTATTCTTAATGAAGTTCTCGGTTATTGTAAATTGTTACTGCCAGTTCTGTCGCATTCTGTAATAATTACAATTCTAAAATCGATAAAAAAACTTTTATCAATCAAATGAACTAAAGAAAGTTTCATTTTGAAATACTCAAATGGCATTATACTTGATTTTTTAATCAAAACAGAAAATCAATTGGAGAAATAATAAAATGGGAATTACTGAATTAATCGTTATCGCTTTCCTGGCAGTACTTGGATTTTTAGCTTATAATAATTCAAGAAAGGTAGCAAGAGAATTAAGAAGAATGGGCGCGGATAAATACTAAAAACAAGAAAACGGGGATAAGAGAGTTTAAAACCTCAGAGATTTAAGCTCTCTTTTTTTTGAAAATATTTTAATTTCTCTGCCAGTTCCCACAATTACTTCATCTGCTGTATTACAAAATAACCCGGTCTCAACAACTCCTGGAAAACTTTTTAATTTAATATCGAGGGAAACCGGATCCTGAATTCTATCCATCTTCAAATCTACAATGTAATTGTTATTATCAGTAATATATTTTAATGGACCTTTCACTCGGAGTGTTGGATTAAATCCGTTTTCTTCTAATTTAGCACACAACTGTGTATGCCCAAATTGAATTATCTCAACCGGTAGAGGGAATTTTCCAAGGGTTTTTACGAGCTTCGAGGAATCAACTATCCAGATATTTTTCTTTGAATTGGAGGCGATAATTTTTTCATAAAGCAGTGCACCTCCACCGCCTTTTATACCATTTAATTTTTCATCAACTTCATCAGCGCCGTCAATAGTTACATCAATTTCCTCAACTTCACTCAGAGGTATTAGTTTGATTCCAAGTGAAGTGGCAAGTTTTGTGGTAGCTTGTGAAGAGGATACTGCAGTTATATTCAGCCCGGATTTTATTCTTTCAGATAGCTTATTCAGCATCAGCGAAACAGTTGAACCGGTACCCCAAACCGACAATCATTCCGTCTTCAATATAGTTGACCGAGTATTCAGCCGCTATTTTCTTTTCGTCCATTTTTATCCCGAAAATATTAAACGTTCAAATGAAAAATCATTTATTTATTTTTACAAAGCAAATTTTTAGGAGAAATAAAATGCACCACTTCGATCCTTCCACCGAAATTCAGGATTATCTTGTATTTGGCGAATACGGAGATGTAAATCCTTCAATAACTGATTCATCAACTTATACTTTTTTAAGTCCCGAGAGAATGAAAGAACTTTTCGATCACGAAGTTGAAGGTTGTTTTCTTTATTCACGTCACTGGAATCCAACAAATAAATATCTGGCAGATGCGCTCGCCCGGCTTGAAGACAGTGAAGCAGCACTTGTAACCGGCTCAGGAATGGCGGCTATAGTTTGTTCAATGTTACAGGTTTGCAGCACTGGCGATGAAATTATATCGAGCAGGACGATTTACGGCGGGACTTATGCCTTTCTGAAGAATCTTTTACCAAGATTTGGTATAAATGTTAAGTTTGTGAACACTACTGATCTTGAAGCAGTAAAAAAAACTATTACTACCAAAACAAAAATCATTTACTGCGAATCAGTTAGCAATCCTCTGCTTGAGATTGCGGACATTCCAAAGCTTAGCGAAATTGCAAATCTTCACAATATTAAATTGATGGTCGATAACACATTCAGCCCAGTATTTATAAGCCCGATACATCTTGGTGCACACATAGTTATACACAGCCTCACAAAATTTATAAATGGTACGAGCGATTGCGTTGCCGGATGTGTTTGTAGCAGCAGAGAATTCATCAATCAGATGATGGATATTAATTCGGGCACGGCAATGTTACTCGGTCCTGTACTGGATAGTCACAGAGCTGCAAGCATCCTGAAAAATTTACATTCGCTTCACATCAGGATAGAGAAGCACAGTAAGAATGCAATTTATCTTGCTGAAAATTTTGAGAAGCTTGGATTGAAAGTTTACTATCCGGGCCTTCCTTCGCACAACGGACATAAACTATTAAGAAAACTGATGAACGAAGGATTCGGATTTGGTGGTATGCTCGCACTTGATGCGCGTGATGAAAAAACTGCCGATGCATTTATGAAAAAAATGCAGGATGAAAAAGTCGGTTACCTTGCAGTGAGTCTTGGTTACTTCAAGACTTTATTTAGTTCGCCCGGACACAGCACGTCATCTGAGATTCCGAAAGAAGAGCAGGAGAAAATGGGATTGAGTGAAGGACTTGTCAGAATTTCAATTGGACTGGATAATAATATTCACAAAACTTTTGAACGGATTAAAAAATGTATGGTGGATGTTGGATTGTTGAAGACGTAGGATGTTAGTATGGTCATTCCCACGAAAGTGGGAATCCATTTCGATCTATTTCAGTTCTCGGTGAGTAGATTCCTGCTTTCGCAGGAATGACATTCGGAAACCTCATTTCCTGAATAACCAGAATATCAATGTCAGCAGCAAGCTGAAAATGATCATCGTAGTAATAGGAATGTAGATCTTAAAATTCGGTTTATCTATTATTATATCTCCCGGAAGTTTACCAATAGGCAACTTTATCAGCCAGGGCCAGAGCAATCCTGCCAGCAAAATCACAATTCCGATTATTATTAAAGTTCTCTGCATATATTTTTCTCAATATCTTCTTCAAAAATATATTTCATTATTTTAGAAATGAAAATAAAGTTTTGTAATGTATAAAGTAATCCACGACAATTTGTTAACCTGATGAACAAGACCGTAAAAAGAATAGTTATCATACTCATTATTCTAATACTACTTCCTGCAGTCTTTCTTACGGTTAACGAATTTCTATCATTAAAGCAAAACGAAGAAGTAATCTCAAAAATTTACTCCAACCAGCTTGATGCAATTTTATATTCAGTTAACCAATATTCTGAAGATGTTGTGAGCGACTGGGCTAGTAAGATTGATGAATTTCATGATAAGCTTAATAATTTAGATGATGTGAAAATTTCTTCAACCATTGACAGTTTTTACAGCCAGTTTCCATCCTTAAATCTAATCTTTGTGGCTGATAGTGTGGATAGTGAAATAAAGCTGATCGTTAGACAAAATAATGACAGTGAGTTCTTGAATAAACTTGGTGAGTTTAAAAAATCAATTAAAAAAAATATATCTGAAAATCAACCAGTTGTAAACAGACTTTTAACTTATAAAGAAGCGGGATACAGAAAACTTGAGCCTATCAAATCTGATACAACTATTGATGGTTCGATTCTGTTATTTATAGAAGAAACTCCGGAAGGGTTAAAAAGGATAACCGGGATGGTGATTGATCCAAAGGAGTTTACATATCGCATACTTTCACCCAAATTACAGGAAGTTGCCCAACAGGAATTTTTAATTTCAGTTTTTAATCGTGAAGAAAATTATCAATTCAACTCATCGAAAGATTTTAAGATTGGTGAAGTACAGCAATCTAAATCACTTTGGATATTTCCTGACTATCAGATAGGAATTTCACTAGTTGGACAAACGATTGAAGATCTTGTTCAGCAGAGGGCACTCACAAACATTTTGCTTGTTGGTTTACTTACGGTCGTGCTAATTTTTGGCGTTTGGATCGTTTACAGGAATATTAAGAAAGAAGTTGAGCTGGCGCAAATAAAGGAAGATTTTGTCTCGAATGTCTCTCACGAACTCAGAACACCTCTTTCGCTGATAAGTATGTTTTCAGAAACTCTTGAAATGGACAGGATAAAAACAGAAGAGAAGAAGAAAGAGTACTATTCAATCATCAGCCAGGAAGCGAACAGGCTTGGAAAGATAGTTAATTCAATTCTTAACTTTTCAAAAATGGAAGCCGGAAAGAGACAATTCAATTTTGTGGACAGCTATTTAAACGATGTAGCAGAAAATGTTTACCGCTCGTACAAATTCCATCTGGAGCAGAAAGGATTTACATTTAATATTATTAAAGATGAATCAATCCCTATTATCAAACTTGATGAAGAAGCAGTTTCAGAAGCAATAGTTAATCTCGTTGACAATTCAGTTAAATATAGTGATAGTATAAAGGAAATTACTATTCGTACCGGAATGGAAAACAATTTTGCTTTTGTGGACGTTGAGGATAAAGGGATTGGAATTCCATCAAAAGATCAGAAAAAAGTGTTTGAAAAATTTTTCAGAGTGAGCTCTGGAAACATTCACAATGTAAAAGGATCTGGAATCGGTTTAAGCATTGTTAAGCATATTGTTGATGCGCATCATGGCAAAATTGAGTTAAGCAGTGAAGTGAATAAAGGAAGTAAGTTTACGTTGCTGTTACCGTTGAATAAGGATTAATTGTTTTCTTGTTGTCATTCCCACGAAAGTGGGAATCCATATTTATGATGATGAATTAGTGAGCTGTAGATTCCTGCTTTCGCAGGAATGACGGTCGGAATCGTTTTACTTAATAATAATATTCTAATAAAACCTATGGTCAAAATCTTAATCGTCGAAGACGAACCAAATATGCGGATGGGTTTGCGTGACAATCTCGAATTTGAAGGTTACGAAGTAAGCATTGCTGAAGATGGTGAAAAAGGTTTGAAGATGATCCGCGAAAACCAATACAATCTTATCATTCTCGATGTGATGATGCCCAAGATGTCAGGCTTTGATGTTTGCAAGACAATCCGCAAAGAAGGAGTGCAGACACCCGTGATTCTTCTCACTGCAAAAGGTGAAGAGATTGATAAAGTACTCGGACTTGAATTAGGCGCTGATGATTATGTTACAAAACCATTTAGTCTTCGCGAGCTTTTAGCAAGAGTAAAAGCGGTTTTACGAAGAGGTGAGACCTCAATCAATACAAATGTTTCGGAAGCTGTCATCGGAAAGCTTACTGTTCATTTTACTGGCTACCAGGCTTATGAGGAAGGAATCCCTGTTCAGATGTCACACAAAGAATTTGAGATACTTCACTATCTCTGGAAAAAAAGAAACCAGACAATCAGCAGAGATGAATTGCTCAACAACATTTGGGGATATGAAGAAAATCCTGCAACGCGTACAGTTGATAATTTCATTGTTAAGCTGCGTAACAAAATTGAAAAAGATCCCAATCACCCGCAAATAATTTTAACTGTTCACGGGATTGGGTATAAGTTGGTGAGTTGAACAGTTTTTGAAGCGAATAAATTAAGAGTAAATAACGATAAAAAACCAGATTATCTATTTAAGCAAAATCATTTTCTTACAAGACAAGAAGTCATTGACTCTTAATGAATAAAAATATACTCCACTTGGTAGAATACTTCCATCAAATTTTACCGAATAATTACCCTGCGATTTTTCCTCATTAACAAGGTTTAACATTTCATTTCCCAGAAGGTCATAAATTTTAATTTGAACCAATCCTCTTTCCTTTATCGAGTATGATATAGTTGTGAAAGGATTAAATGGATTAGGATAATTTTGAAATAAACTATAACTATTACTCAGATTGTTGACATTTTCCACCGAAGCGGTAGGATCAGTGGTCCAGCACACACCACGATCTTCAGTGCCAGCAATTAGTTTCCCATCATTGTCAATAATAAAACTATTGGTACCATTAAATTCGGCGAGACCTGAATTGAAGAGTGTCCAATCCTCTCCATTGTTCGTAGACCTGAATACTCCATTAGCACCAGCAACAAAAATTGTGTCTATTGAATTTATAAAAATGTCCATAATTGGACTCCAAATTTCAGTTGATACTTGAGTCCAACCACTACCGAAGTCCGTTGAACGATAAATACCATACCCTGAATTTTCAGCAAATATATGTTCCTGTGAGTTTACAGCGATGGAAATTACCTGTCTATATTGAGTCCAACCATTATTTAAATGTGTCCAATTCAATCCATGATTGGTAGAACCAAACACTCCGTCTGTTGTTCCAATATAAATGTTACCTGATGTTGCAATTGCTATATCCTCGATTCTTGTTACTGTTAATCCTTCATTTATTGGATTCCATTGTAAACCATAATCCGTTGTATAAAAAATTCCTCCATTATCAGTTCCAACAAATGCTTCACCATTCAAAATTAATTTAAGTGCTGTAATGTGTAAATCAGTCAGTCCATTATTTCTTTGAACCCATGTTGCTCCAAAATCAGTAGAGTAATATATACCTCCACCATAGCTTCCAGCAAAAAGATTATCTTCCTCATCCAATTCTAATGCACTTATTATTGTTCCATCAAATGTTGCGGTAATATTCAACCATTCTTGACCTTGATTCGTTGTTTTAGAAATTACAGGAAAATTTCCTTTCCCACCGGCAAAAACAATCCCGGTAGAATTAGTTGCAAGTGATAAGATCCGGGGGTAATCAATAGGAAGACCAACGACATTCCAATCCACACCTGCATTTGTAGATTTTCTGACACCGGTCAAAGAACCAGCAAATAATATTTCATTTGAAAAAAAACTTAAACAGTTGCTGTCAGTAAGTGAGCTTATCTGCAACCAGGATTCTCCTAAATTAGTTGATCTGTATATGCCAAACTGACCTTGAATATAAAGACTTCCGTCTGTAGAGACTTTAACGAAATGAAAGAATACAGGACAACTTGCACCAAATTGCTCCCAGGTAAGGCCTTGATCTGTAGAACGATATCCAAAAAATATTGAAGATGTACCTTCACTAAGTGTTAGAAAAAGATTGTTTAATGCATCGCTTGTAAGATGAGTTACTTTATAAGGCGGAAGCCCGCTGAGACTTATCCAGTTTAAACCATTATTAGTTGAACGATAAATACTCCAATTTAAATAGGCATACACATCACCGTTACTACAATTTAATACTCCATTAATGACTGTACTGGAAAATCCGGAATCAATTCTCTCCCAATTATCTCCAAAGTCCATTGATCGATATAAACCTTGTGAAGTTGCTAAAAAAACTAAATTATCAAGAGTAGAAGTCACTTCATTAAAATATGCAGTAGGTAATCCGTTAGTAATTTGAGCCCAATTAGTTCCTTGGTCTGTTGATCTAAACATAAGTTGGTACGATGTGGCAAAAATATATCCATTTGGAGATGAGCTAATAGAATTTATAGAATAGCCATTAAGGCTTGAATTACTCCAAGAATTCCCCAAATCTGTAGAATAATATACCCCGCTGTCTATAGTTCCCACGTACAGGTAACCGTTCAAGTCAATTGTTTCGCATTGAACATAACCACCTAAAGTATGTGGGCCGTTTGATTGTTGCCAGATGTTTTGTGATTGGATTAAAGTAGAAAACACAAAAAAAGAGCATAATACTTTTATCATTGCATTTCTCCTTTAGCTATTTCCAAGAATTTATCTTAGTACTGATGCATTTTCCCAATTGATTATTCATCATCTTTGACTGAAGAAGTACAAAATCAATGTTGCTTCGAATTCACATCATCAACTTAGCCATCATTTGATCAATTGTAAAGAGCTGACAAAACGGTCAAAATCTTAAAATCCTGATCTACCATGACAACTTTTTAAAATTCCTTACTTTGCCATGACCCCTGTTGCACTTCAAAAGAGTAGTTTTCTAGTGGAAATAATGATTAACTGTTCTACTTAAAAACTTAAAGACAGGAGGAAAATAAAATGTTGAACGAAGTGAAATCCCGCTTTGCGGGAAGAACTAGCCGATACTTAACAGCGGTTCTTTTGGCAGCATCACTAATGGGAAGTGGATTTGCACAGAAGAATTCCATAAAGGACGTTACTCCAAACAAGCATGCCCTGGAAAACCTGGCTGCAGGAATACATTCCGAAAATGATGGTGTTAGAAGAAGCGCAATATATCTTGCTGGTTACTACCGGATAACTGAGGCAGAGGGTGCATTGATAGATCAGCTTAAGTTCGAAAAAAATGCAAACACAAGGATTCTAATATCTTTAGTTCTTTATGAATTAGGCAGTGAAGAAGGATTGCTCGAAGTGAAAGATCTTTCACTGAATGATGAAGATGCCAAAGTTAGAAGAATGGCTGCTCAGATCTATAATGAATATTTGGTAAATGATGCAGCAAGTACGGCTTTCGTTAATGAGTAGTATTTTACAGATGAAATTAAAATCTTTATCATAATGAAAAAAATATTTGTTTGTCTTGGGGTAATATTATTTGTTATAACTGGCTGCAAGTCAGAAAATGATAATCAACAGGAGTTTGACACTCAAGCCTTTTTTAATGAGTTTGATAAAATCAAAAGTGCTGTTGATAAAAACTTTATTAATCTCGAAGGCAACTGGAGATTCTCAATTGGTGATGATTCAGTCTGGGCTTCACCGGATTTTGAAGACAACAGCTGGGAAAAAATAAAAGTGCCTGCTATGTGGGAAGACCAGGGTTTCCACGGGTACAACGGATATGCCTGGTACAGAAAAACGTTTGAAATCCCGAAAGAATTGATCGGAAATAATTTTGTATTAAATGCCGGATTCATTGATGATGTTGATCAAACTTATATTAATGGAAAACTAATTGGAATGTCTGGTGGATTTCCACCACAGTACGTTACAGCGTATGATGCATACCGTGAATATTATATCTCAAAAGAAATTTTAAAAGCAGGTAAGAACACAATCGCGATCCGTGTTTACGATGCTCAGCTTGGCGGTGGAATCGTCAGAGGGGGTGTTGGACTTTCACCAATCAATCAAAATGTAGGACAAGTTGCTTATCTTGATCTTGATATTGATCTGAGAGGAACATGGAAAATTAGTATTGGTGATATCAGCGATTGGAAAAATCCTGACTATAATGATAAAGATTGGGAAGAAATATTCGTCCCCGCATTCTGGGAAACTCAGGGATTTAAGGATTATAATGGATTTGCCTGGTACAGAATGAAGTTTACTTTGCCTGAAAAATATGCAAACCAAAAAATGGTTCTTATGCTTGGAATGATAGATGACATTGACCAAACTTTTGTCAACGGTACTCTCATTGGTTCAACCGGTGATTGGAGTTTTGACATTGTTCCGACAAACTTCAACCAGAATTATGAATGGATTACAATACGCGGATATTACATCCCCGATAATGTTTTACTTCCCGGAAAAGAAAATACGATAGCTGTTCGTGTTTACGATGGGTTTATGGATGGTGGAATCTATAAAGGTCCTATAGGGTTAGTGACACAAGATAAATATCGTGAGTACTGGAAGAGTAAAAGAAATTAATGTTTCGAATTAGCAAATCACAAAAATCAAATCACAAATAATATTTAATATCCGATAAACAATTTCTGAACTTAAATATTGAGATTTTGTGTTTAGAATTTATTTGTTATTTGATGATTGATATTTGGGATTTTTGTTCAATATTAAGAATGTCAAAATTATAAAGAACGATCCGAACAAAACATCGGAAGCATAATGTGCACCAATTACAACTCTGCTGGAAGCTAAAACAACTGCCCATATTAAAATCAAAAATAGCACCGAATATCTTATCCAAGATTTTTTATTTACCAGAAGAATTAACAATGGCAGAAGTATCCATCCCATTGCTGCATGACCTGAAGGGAAAGAATCAAATCCGGTAAATCCTTGAGGTAAATACCAGGGAGTGAATTGTGAGAATGCAGCATCAAGTTCTCTGAAACGGACTCTTCCCCAAAGATATTTCACAATCTGAATACAAATTACATATCCAAACAAAGCTACAGCCACAACTACTTTTGCAAACTTGATTGCAATTACATTCTGCACTTCTGTTTTCGAATGCAAAACAATAAAGATGATAATATTTATCGCAAAGGCGATGCTTAAAAAAATTATTAAATGATCAGATACTGCTTGTCCGAGAAGAATATCAAACAAATAAAATATCAATCCGTTGCTTACTAAAAAGAAAACTACCTTCTGGAAATATGGCCAGATGCCCGTTTGCTGATTTATGAATGAATAGTAAATAAATATTCCGCTGAGAATTACAAGAATACCGGGAATCATTCCGTAATCTTCAAGAAATTTTGCCCAAGCTGAGTTCTGATTTACTAACTGCTTTGAAATATCCAGATCATAAATTCCAAAAATTACCGCAAGTATTATCCAAACCAGCAGAAGCATTAAAAAGTTAATTTTAAATTGTCTCATTTTCCCTTTTATTGATACTAATACTGAACATCTTTTAAATTGATTACAAATATATTACTCATTAACTTTATTTAGTTATTATCACATAAAAACTAACAAATAATACTTCGGAGAATTTCAGATGAAAATTGGATTTATCGGGCTTGGCAAAATGGGATTGAATATGGTCCACCGACTTTTAAAGGATAATCATGAGATCGTTGTTTATAACAGATCAAAAGAACAGATATTAGAAGCCGAAAAACTCGGCGCAAATACTGCTGAATCAGTTAAAGATCTTGTCAATAAGCTTGAAGGAAGAAAAGTAATCTGGTTAATGGTACCTTCAGGAAAACCTGTTGATGAAAATATTGATGCACTGCTACCTCATCTGAAAAAAGATGATATAATTATTGACGGAGGAAATTCTTACTTTAAAGAAACCATATCCAGATCAGAGCTCTGTAAGCAGAAAGGAATTAATTATATCGATTGCGGAACGAGCGGCGGTATTTGGGGATTGAAAGAAGGATATTGTCTGATGTATGGAGGTAACAAAAACGCAACGAATTATTGTGAACCAATATTCAAATCCCTCGCTCCTGAAAATGGTTTTCTCTATTGTGGTGAATCTGGTGCCGGACATTTCGTCAAAATGGTTCACAATGGAATTGAATATGGAATGATGCAGGCTTATGCTGAAGGATTTGAGATACTGGAAAAATCACAATTCAATATTGATCTGACTGCTGTTTCTAAAGTCTGGCAGTATGGAAGCGTCGTACGATCCTGGCTTCTTGAGCTGGCTCATCTTGCATTGGCTGATGATGCAAAGCTCGAAAGTATTAAAGGCTATGTTCAGGATAGCGGGGAAGGACGATGGACTGTTCAGACAGCAATTGAGTTGGATGTACCGGCTCATATTATCACCTCATCTCTATTCAATAGATTTCAATCACGTCAGGATGAATCATTCGCAATGAAGATGCTGGCAGCACTGCGGAATCAGTTCGGCGGACACGCAATTAAAAAAGCAGACAATTGACTAATAAAGTTTAATCATGAAAAAACCTGATAATCACATTCTCGTAATCTTCGGCGCTTCCGGTGATCTTACTTTCAGAAAGTTAATACCAGCCGTCTATGATTTACACAAGCAGAATCTATTACCGGAAAAATTTGCTGTGATCGGTGCAAGCAGGACAGATTTATCTGATGAAAAATTCAGAGAGAAGATGAAAGCTGGAATTAAAAAATTTGCCAACTATAAAGAGGATAATGAGCAGGTAGTAAATGAATTTCTGAAAAAGCTTTCATACATATCTGTAGACACTGAGAACAAAGAGGATTTCCAGAAATTAAAAAATCATCTTGTGAAGCTTGATAATGATTTGGGAACAGATGGAAATTTCATTTACTATCTCTCAACTCCGCCTTCATTATATGGTGTGATTCCATGTTTACTTGGAGAAGTAGGACTGAGCAATAGTGAAAATGGAAGCTGGAAAAAGCTTATTGTTGAAAAACCCTTCGGATACGATCTTGAGTCGGCATTGGAATTAAATAAAAAGTTATCAAAATATTTTAAAGAAGAACAGATTTACCGAATTGATCATTACCTTGGTAAAGAAACAGTGCAGAACATTTTAGTCACTCGTTTTTCAAATGGTGTGTTTGAACCTTTGTGGAACAGGAACTATGTTCATCATGTTGAAATTACTTCGGTAGAAAATATTGGAATTGAAAACCGTGGCGGTTATTATGATTCATCCGGTGCATTGAGAGATATGGTTCAGAATCATTTGCTGCAGCTTACGGGTCTTATTTCAATGGAACCGCCTTCTTCTTTTGAATCAAATGCAATCAGGAATGAGATCGTAAAAGTATTTCAGTCTTTCAGGCAATTTAATGGCAAAGATATCCAAAAATATTCTATCAGAGGACAATATACTTCTGCAACTATTAAAGGGGAAAAAGTTCCCGGCTATCGTGAAGAGAAAGGTGTTGAAAAAGATTCACGAACTGAATCGTACGTTGCGATGAAATTATTTATTGATAACTGGCGCTGGGGCGGTGTTCCATTTTACATTCGAACAGGCAAAAGAATGCCGACAAAGGTTTCCGAGGTTGTAATTCATTTCAAACGAACTCCTCATTTTCTTTTTTCGAATCAGGATCAGGTTAATTCCTGTAACCAGTTGATTCTTCGCATTCAGCCAGACGAAGGAGTTTTGTTTAAAGTCGGTATGAAAGTTCCGGGACAGGGATTCAACATTCAAAATGTAAACATGGATTTTCACTATTCAGACCTTTCTAACGCATATTTGCCGACAGCTTATGAACGTCTTCTACATGATTGTATGATCGGTGATTCGACATTGTATCAACGCGCTGATGCTGTTGAGGCTGCCTGGAAATTTGTTGATCCTATTTTAAAAGCTTGGAAAAATGATAATAACATTCCTGTTTATGGATATCCTGCAGGAACCTGGGGTCCTGAAAAAGCCGATGAAATGATTGAAGGAAAAAACATGACCTGGCGTTATCCCTGCAAAAATCTTGAAGGCGATGGAATTTATTGTGAACTGTAGACGATGATAAAAGTTTTTAAGAGTAAATCAGAGCTTGCAAATTATTTCTGCGTGGAGTTACACAAGCTGAGCAGTACAAAAGCAAAAATTTTTATCGCTCTCTCCGGTGGGAGTACGCCGAAGATTATTTTTGAAATACTCGCATCTAATTACAAAGAAAAGATAAACTGGGAGAAGTTGCACTTATTCTGGAGCGATGAAAGATGTGTTCCTCCCACTGATGATGAAAGCAATTTTGGAATGACGAAAAAGTATCTTCTTGATAAAATTAAAATTCCGGAGGGAAATATTCATCGGATAAAAGGCGAAAATGATCCGGAGACTGAAGCAAAACGATATACCGGAGAAATTGAGAAAATCATTGAGTCAGCAAATGGATTTCCGAAATTTGATCTAGTTATGCTTGGAATTGGTGAAGACGGACATACGGCTTCAATTTTTCCTGATCAAATATATTTATTGGATTCTGATAAAGTTTGTGATGTCGCAATTCATCCTTCAACCGGACAAAAAAGAATTACCATAACCGGTAAAGTGATAAATAACTCTGATGCAGTAAGATTTTTAGTTACTGGAGAAAGTAAGTCAGGCATTATTCAAAAAATATTGGAGGAGAGAAAAAAAATATATCCGGCTGAATTTATCAATCCGCTGAGCGGAAATTTGCATTACTATATTGATAAAGAAGCATCGGTATTATTGGATAAGCGAAAGATATCATTCATCTAAAATATCATTAACTTTAAATAAACAATTTGAATTGAAAAAGTTGAACTATAAAAAATCATATAAAGGTAAACTATGAGTAAGTTAAATAAATTAGCAGAGCTTGGGCAATCAGTATGGCTTGATTTTATAAGCAGGAAACTGTTAACGAGCGGCGAACTGATAAAGCTGAGAGAGATGGGTTTAAGAGGGATGACTTCAAATCCTACAATATTTGATAAAGCAATCTCGAAAAGTTCAGACTATGATGAAGACATCAAACGTCTTGTTTTAAAAGGATTATCTGTTGAAGACATTTATGAAAAGCTTGCATTGAAAGATATCGGTATTGCTGCAGACGAAATGAGAAAAGTTTACAATGAAACAGACGGTCTCGACGGCTACATTAGCATTGAAGTTAATCCACTTCTTGCTAACAATTCTGAAGAAACAATCAAACAAGCAAAACATCTCTTTAAAGCTTTAGGCAGACCAAATATCATGATAAAAATTCCTGGAACAGATGAAGGACTGCCGGCAATTACTGAGGTGCTTGGATCCGGAATAAATGTGAATGTAACATTAATATTCAGTACTGATAGCTATAAAAAAGTTGTCGAAGCATTCATGGCCGGATTGGAAAAGTACGATGCCGCGGGCGGAGATATTAGTAAGCATGCCTCAGTTGCATCATTTTTTGTCAGCCGTGTTGATACAGCCGTTGATAAAGAGCTTCAATCAAAAGGGAATAAGGAGCTTCTAGGAAAAATTGCGGTAGCAAATTCAAAAATTGCTTTTGATATTTCCGAAGAGATGTTCAACAGCGAAAGATGGAAAAAGCTTGAAGCTAAAGGTGCAAGAAAGCAAAGACTTCTCTGGGCAAGTACAAGTACAAAAAATCCCGATTATTACGATCTTCTTTATGTGGATACTCTGATCGGTCCTGATACTGTAAACACAATGCCGCCGGATACCATACAATCTTTTATCGATCACGGTAAAGTTGATCTGACATTAAATAAAGGTATTGATGAAGCAAAATCTCAGCTTAAAGAATTGAAGAAACTTGGAATTGATATCAATAAAATCACCGATAAACTTTTAGTTGACGGAGTAAAATCCTTTTCTGATTCCTTCGAATCACTTCTCGGAAGTCTGAAAGAGAAAGTAAAAAAGATTAAGGCAGAGGTTACTGTATGAAATACGAATTAGGTTCGTATTCCGGGATTATTGAAGAAAAAATTGATCAGCTGGAAAGTGAACGAATTATAGAACGGATCTGGGAAAAAGATTTTACGCTTTGGGGAAATTCACTGGAAGAAATTTCAAACCGGCTTGGCTGGCTTGATTGTTTGAAGGTTACGCGAAAATCTTTTCCTGAAATAAAATCTTTTGTAGATGAAGTCCGAAACGAAGGATTCACTAATGCACTGTTGATGGGAATGGGCGGTTCCAGCCTTGCACCCGAAGTATTTCGTTTAACATTTGGAGTTGAAAAAGGTTTTCTTGACCTCCACGTTTTGGACAGCACACATCCCGAAGCAATTTTGGAATATGAAAAGAAACTTGATCCGAATAAAACACTTTACATTGTTTCCACAAAATCCGGCGGAACAGTTGAGACGATGTCATTTATGAAATACTTTTTTACAAGCATTTCGAAAAAACTTGGTAAAGAGAGTGCTTCAAAACATTTCATTGCGATTACCGATCCGGGAAGTGGATTAGAAGAGACAGCAAAAAAACTGAACTTCAGGAAAATATTTTTAAATGATCCTGATATCGGAGGAAGATTTTCTGCACTATCGCTTTTCGGGATTGTACCGGCTGCTTTGATCGGTGTCGATATCGAAAAGTTATTTAATGAAGCTTCAAAGATGGAAAGTGAAAGTATACTCATATCTGTTGAAAAGAATTCCGGAGTAATGCTTGGCGTAATTCTTGGTTCTCTTGCTGCTTCGGGAGTTGATAAAGTTACATTTATCACTTCGCCAAAGATTCAATATCTCGGTGGATGGCTGGAACAACTTATAGCCGAAAGCACCGGTAAAAATGGCAAAGGAATTCTTCCTGTTGATCTTGAACCATCAGTATCTGTTAATCAATACAGCAAGGACAGAATATTTGTTTATATCAGACTATCAGGAGACAATTCATTTGATGAAAACGTAAGTCAAATCAAGTCTGCTGGTTTTCCATTAATTGAAATAGAGATGAAAAACGTTTACCAGCTCGGTTCTGAATTTTTCAGGTGGGAGTTTGCAACAGCTGTTGCCGGTTACATTATGAGTGTGCAGCCGTTTGATCAACCAAATGTTGAATCTGCAAAAGTAATTGCAAGAAATATGGTGAAACAATTTCAACTGAAAGGAAAACTACCTGAATTGAGCACAGGAAATAATGATAACAATCTTTCATCTTTTCTTTCTGATTTGAAAAGCGGAAAGAACTACGTAACAATTCAGGCTTATTTGAAACCTGATGACAAAACTTGGCAGCAGCTTCAGCAATTGCGATTGAAAATTTTACAGAAGTATAAAGTAGCTACTACACTTGGTTACGGACCAAGATTTCTTCATTCAACCGGTCAATTGCATAAAGGCGATGGTGGAAATGGTTTTTTTATTCAATTCATTTCAGAAATTGGAAAAGATGTACCAATACAGGATGAAGCAGGAAAAGACGAATCATCAATTTCATTTGGAACACTTATTAAAGCACAAGCATTAGGCGACAGGCAGGCGTTGATAGATAATAATAGAAAAGTTCTCTCGATTGATCTTGGAAAAGATGTTATTGACTCATTATCTAAGTTAACTGTTTAGGCACCGTTAACAACGAGAACAGGGCAAGTGCAGTTATTTAATATTCTTTCGACACGGGGACCAAGGTAAAGTTTATCTGTTCCCGGTCTGATATCGGTTCCTAAAATTATCAGATCAAAATTCTTTTCACGGGACATCTTTAATATTACTTTATCAGGGTCTTCTCCGATTTCAACTTCAGTGAATGTATTGACGTTAAGTGACTCACCAAGTTTTTTCAATTCATCAACAATCTGATAAGCGAAAGATAATCTTCTTTCCGTAACTGTGCCTTCAATATCCAATGATGCAAAATTGTCCTTACTTTCAACAACATTAAGAATGTGAACCTGATCATGATCGTGGTAAGCAATTCCAAAAGCAACTTCAGCGGCTCTTTTCGATGCGAGACTGCCGTTCGTTGGTACAAGAATTCTGCTTGGTCTCCAGTCCTCTGCAACATTACTGCTTTGGACAACAATGCTCGGGCAGGGTGAAAGTCTTACAAGATTATCTACAATCGGATTAAAAAGCATATCGGAATTTTTTTGTCTCTCGGTCGCACCGACTATAAGCAGATCGTAATCTTTTCTTACTTCTTCAAGTATGCTCTCCAATGTGTTTTTACTCTCAGCTATCTTCTTTGTTACGGGAAATTTTTTGAAGAACGCGGACAGCGTATTGAGAAACTGCTGACTTTCTGCTTTGTCTCTCTCATCAGAGATAGTGAGTAGTGTTACATCCAGAGAAGTTTTTCTACCTATTCTTTCAAGAATTCGAGCTTCAATCATTTTTGATAAGCTAACCTTGTTCATTTCCCTACTTCTTACAGGAAGGAGGACACGATGAACTCTTACAAGTAAATTATCACGAAGCAGTTCTTCCTGTTGAAGTCTTTTTAATTCATCAGCTTCTGGTTTGACATGGCTAAGCGTCCATCTTAACATAACTGGAGCCATCAGAGATGTTACAACAGCAGTTATGATAATTAGTGAATAAATTTCCTGTGATAGAATACCGAATGAAAGACCGATAGTTGCGACAATAATTTGAATCGCACCTCTTGCGTTTAGACCAGCTCCAAAGCTAAGAGCAGTCCAGTGATCTGCTTTTGTTAAAAGTCTTGAACCTAAGTAAGCTCCTAAAATTTTACTTACGATAGCTACAACAATTAAAGCTGCACCAATAAGAAGAAGATCAGTTCTGAACAAATCGAGAAGATTAACTTTTAATCCTGCACCTGCAAAAAATATCGGTGCAAAAATTCCAAATGCAATGCTTTCGATTTTTTCTATCGAGTCCTTTGGAATTGATGGAAGCTGAGCTAAAATAATTCCTGTAACAAAAGCTCCTAGTACTGCTTCGAGATGGATGGCTTGAGCAATTGCGCCAAGCGTGAAAGTAAAAACAACTACAACTGTCAGAATTTTATCGCGGGATGATACTTTATTTAGAGTGAATGAAATAAAATACTTAACAAGTAGTTTACCGAAATAAAAACTAAGCAAGACAAATAATATTACTTTACCAAACGAATAAGCAATTGTACCGGCAGTAATTGCCTCCCCTCCGATTAATCCTAAAACGATTGATAAAAGTATCCAAGCTGCTGTATCATCAATCATACCTGCGGCAATTGTTATCTGTCCGATGTCTCGCCTGATAAGTTTTAAATCAATCAATACTTTTGCAATAACAGGAATTGCAGAAAGTGAAATAGCAGTTGCAAGGAACAAACCGAAGATTATTCTTTGAGACGGATCAACTAGAAAATGATCCGGGATATATTGGCTGAAAAAATAACCTGCAGAGAAGGGTATCACTAAGCCACCGAATGCAGTTGCAGCAGCTTTCTTTGAATGATGTTTAATTAGTACAAGATCAGTTTCAAGACCTGTTATCAGCAGAAGGAAAATTGCACCGATTAATGTGATAACTTCAAGAAGATTGATCTGCATTTCAGTTGCAGGTATAATCCATCCATGAATAAACGGGAATAAGTTTCCCAACAAAGAAGGTCCGAGAACGATACCGGCAAGAATTTCACCGAGCACTGCCGGCTGGCCGATTTTCTGAGAAATCTCACCAAATATTCGGGCAGTAAGAAGCAACACAGTAATCTGAATAAGTAATTTCAGAATATCGTTATTGATTGCAGCGTGAATTATTTCAGCAGGAATTGTCATTCAGTCCAAAAAATTTGAATTGTCAAAATAATCTTAAAATTTTTTATCAAGGTAATCAAATTCACTTTCACTTTAAAGAAAGAACAAAGTTGAAAATAAATATTGTATGAATTCTTTAATGAACTTCCTGAAGTTGGGGCTGTATCTCAAAGAAATGGAATGATCGTTACCCATTTATTATTAATTGCTAGTTGCTAAAAAATGCTGATTATGAGCTAAATTCGAAACATTTTAGTTGTTTTTCGAAATTCCAGCAGATAAGTTTGATGAGTAGAATTAAAAATTAATTGCAAAGTCTTGAACAGATTTCCGAATAGCTAACGGAATTATAGTCTTGTTCAAACTATCAACAGACAGGAGGAGGATTGATGATAGTTAATAAAAATGATTTCCATTCCTTCCTAAAAAAAGTAAATAATGGTTTGGGCAACATCAACGAAGTTATTGTTCCTTACCGTGCACGATCCGATGATGAAAATCCATCCTTTCATTTCCAGCGCTTTGAAGAAAATAAAATACTATTTTTAGATTTCTTCAGAACAATTGACCCGATAAAAATTCTCTTCTATCTTTTCCGCGAAAAAGTTTATCCGATTAAAAACAAAAACCTAAAAAGAGTTATCGTTGGTGTAAAAGCCTGCGATCTGAAAGCACTTCACCTGCTTGATAAAGCCATGCTGCAAAGTGGATTTGTTGATCCTGCCTACAAACAATGGAGAGACAACTCACTTATCATTTCTTCAGATTGTGATTATCTACACGAAACATGCAGCTGCAATCTTGTCAATGGTCATCCTTTTCCTGAAAATGGATTTGATTTAAACCTGTCAGTGATTGGTGGAAATTATTTTATCCAGATTGGTTCGGAGCGCAGCCAGGAATTTGTAGAACTGATGAAAAAAGAAATTACGGTTGCTAATTCAACTGTTTCTGATATTGAAATTGTAAAAGCAAATCGTGAAAAAGTATTTAATCGACTTATTGAAAAAAATAATAATCTTACACATTCAGGTGATTTTTCTGAAATCAGAAAAGTTGAACATAAAAGTTGGGAAGAAGTCTCTGAAGCATGTATCGGCTGTGGTGCCTGCACAAATATATGTCCATCCTGTTATTGCCTGATCCTTAATGATGAGTCAACGGACAAGGATTTTATTAAAGTCAGGTCATACGATTCTTGTCAGTGGTACGGTTATGCGAGAGTTGCAGGTGGTGGAACACCCAGACCAAAAATGACCGAAAGATTTAGGAACAGATATCTGTGCAAGTTTGATTATATGTACAAAAACTTTGGTGAGTTTGGATGTACAGGCTGCGGAAGATGCACTGAAGCTTGTGCAGCAAAAATTGATTTTCGTCAGGTTGTTAAAAATGTTAGCTCTGTAGCTCAGGAAGTAAACTAAAAAAATTTTCCAGGAAGTTTTATGCAAAATCCGTATGAAGTTATTCCTGCAGATGTTTATGAAGTGATTCAGGAATCACCTCTGATAAGAACATTGAGGTTTAAACCAAAGAAACCAATTACCTTTAAAACAGGACAGTTCATAGAAGTTGGAATTCCGGGAATTGGTGAAGGTCCGTTTACTCCGTCCTCATCTCATTACATTGTTGATGATATGGATGTTACAATTATGAAAACCGGATTCTTAACAGAACAGGTACATAAACTCCACGCAGGTGCTACAATTGGAATACGCGGTCCGTTCGGTTCGAATTATCCTCTTGAAAAATTTAAAGGGAAAGATGTTTTAATTCTTGGCGGCGGCTGCGGACTTGCACCACTTCGTTCTCTTTTCTTAACAATGCTCCATGACAATAAGGATTATAACAGCATAACTTTTCTTGCCGGTGCAAAAACTCCTAAAGATTGTATCTACAAAGATGAAGTTAGTGAATGGAGAAAATACGATAACGTTAGATTCATACGCGCTGTGGATGAAGTTCCTCCAGGTGAACAGTGGGCAGAAGATGTCTGTCTGGTCACAAAGCTCCTGCAAAAAATTAATATGAAGCCTGATGGCAACCCTGCAATTGTTTGCGGACCTCCAGTTATGATGAAGTTTGGAACATTTGATTTGCTGAAGTACGGTTACAAAGAAGAAAATCTTTATCTATCGATGGAGAAGAAAATGTATTGCGGATTCGGACAATGCCGACATTGTGTTATTGGTGGTTATTATGCTTGCAAAGATGGACCTGTCTTCACTTATGATCAGATTAAAAATGAGGAGGCAATATGGGATTGAAAAGATTATACATCGATATCCCGATGCTGATGAACTCAAATGTTAATGCGGAAGACATTCACTGTGAATATATGTTCCATCAAAAAAATCACGGTGCATTCAGTCTCCTCGAAGTAGCTGAGTTTTCTGCTTATTGCAGACAGTGTAAAGAAGCGTTCTGTATCGATGCATGCCCGAAGGAAGCACTTGAGCATCAGGAAAACAGAATGATAAAAAGATATAATATGCGCTGTGTCGGTTGTAAAAGCTGTGTGCTTGCCTGTCCCTTTGGAACAATCTTTCCTGAAGTTATAAACTATGTTACTTCAAAATGCGATTATTGTCTGAATCAGCTTGAGCAAAATCCTGATTATGAACCAGCCTGTGTTCAAACTGCACCGGCAAATTCTTTTGTGATGAAAGAAGTAGTTGAAGATCATAAGCAAAATATTTTCTATGTTGGAAATCATCTGGCAGTTAGAACTCCAAGCTGGCTGAATAAGGAGGGCAAATTATGAACTTTGAATTATTCTTTTACCTGCTCGTGTTTCCCGGATTTTTATTCACAGCAATACTTGGATTAACAGTCGGCTGGGTTGACAGAAAAGTATCAGCAAGATTTCAGTATCGTGTTGGTCCGCCATTCCTTCAGAACTTTAATGATTTTTTTAAGCTGCTTGGAAAAGAAACGATAGTTGTAAAAGACGGCGTTAAATCAATGTTTGTAGTCGCACCGTTTATTTCATTTGCGATGCTTGTTCTTGTTTCTGCAATTGTCGGAACTTCACTATTCTTTAATATCAGCTTCGGTGGAGACTTGATTGTAATAATGTATCTGCTTATGATATTTTCTGTGATGGTTGTGCTTGGCGGATCTGCATCTGGAAATGTTTATTCGAGTCTTGGTGCCGGAAGAGAAATAAAACTTCTGCTTGCTGATGAACTTGCATTCATTCTGGTTTTACTTGTTCCGATAATCAAATCAGGATACCAGATCAATCTTGGAAATATTTTAGCTGCTCAGGCAGATGGAATGTTTATCGGTTCTGCTTCTGGAATAATTGCTTTTATAATTGGTTTGCTGTGCATTCAGGCAAAGATGACATTACCTCCATTTCATATTCCTGAAGCTGAAACAGAAATTGTTGAAGGACCATTTATGGAATACAGTGGTCCGCCGCTTGGTTTCTGGAAGCTGAATCATTTTATGATGTATGTAGTTTTTCCGTTCCTGCTTGTCTTGTTGTTCTGGGGAGGATTCAGTTTTAATGGAATAGAAATTTTGTGGAGCGTTCTCGAATATTTATTAATTGTCGTGTTGATGATCATCATCAAAAACACAAATCCGAGAGTTAGAATTGACACAGCACTAAACTTCTTCTGGAAGTATGCAACACCTTTAACATTGATTGCAATAGTGCTGGCTGTATTTGGATACTAAAAGAATGTCATTGCGAGGAGTCCTGGATTGACAGGATGACGAAGCAATCTTTTATGTGATATTAAGCTCGTCGAAGTGTGATTAAATAAAATGATGTCAGTCTTCGACAGGCTCAGACTGACAAACTGTTCTTTAATGAAGTGAGGAAATAAAAAATCTTTAAGGGATAAATATGAGTTGGTACAATAAGCGACTTGCGAAATCCATCTGGGTTTATCATATGAGTGCATCGCCGTGCAACAATTGCGATATTGAAATACTCGATCTGCTCACCCCGAAATATGATATTGAAAGATTCGGAATAAAGCTTGTCGGTTCAGTTCGTCACGCAGATGTAATTCTATTGAGCGGAGTGTTAAATCAGAAAGTTGCACCGCAGGTAGAAAAGATTTACGAGCAGGCGGCTAAACCTTGTTTTGTAGTTGGTGTAGGTACCTGTCCTGCATCCGGATGCTGTTTTAAGGATAGCTATAACACTGTTGAGAAACGTGAAGATGTCATCCCGATAAATCTTTATATACCGGGTTGCCCGCCAAAACCAGAGGCGATGATCGAAGGAGTTGTTAAACTTGTTGGAGTCCTAAATGCATAATTACAATGAATTTATTTCCTTAATGGGAAACAAAATCGTTTCAAAAGTTGAAAAGGAAAAAAGACTCTACTTTGAAGTTGAAAATCAGAATATAAAAGAAGTTGCAGATCATCTCTTTAATAAACTCGGATGCAGATTATCAACTGCAACAGCAACTGAAACATACAGAGGAATTGAAGTTCTTTATCATTTCTCACTCGATAAAACCGGAGAATATTATTGTCCTCGTGTTGTAATGAAGGACAAAAAAAATCCCAAGATGAATTCTCTAACTCCAATAGTTCGCGGTGCCGAGTGGATAGAACGAGAAATGTCTGAAATGCTCGGGATAACTTTTGAAGGTCATCCAAGACCAGAACCGCTTTTAACCGGAAATCATCCACAAAATATTAAAGTGCCTCTTAGAAAATGGAGAAGCAATGGATAAAAATGTAATACCAGTTGGTCCGTATCATCCGCTGCTTGAGGAAGCAGAATATTTCACTCTTCAGGTTGATGGTGAAACAGTTGTCGATATTGATCTGGAAATCGGATGGATGCATCGAGGACACGAGTTTATTTCTGAGTCGAAGACATTTACGCAATCACTGTATCTGGTGGAGAGAATTTGCGGAATCTGCTCAACATCTCACCCGCTTGCAGCTGTTCATGCAATGGAAGACGTGGATAATATTGAAATACCTTTGAGAGCGCGATACATCCGCACACTTGTTGGTGAGCTTGAAAGAATTCACAGTCATCTTTTATGGCTCGGCCTTGCGGGACATTTTATCGGCTATGATACATTGTGGATGTGGGCATGGAAATACCGTGAACCTGTTCTTCAGATGTTTGAAATAATTTCAGGAAACAGAAATCATTATGGAATGATGAGAGTGGGCGGTGTTGCTAAAGATGTTGATCCATCGAAAGTAAACAAATTGTTCGAGGTAATGGATGAAATTGAAAAGAAAATTGAAATGATAGCCAAAGCAGCCACTGATGATCCGGTTTTAAAATCAAGATTAAAGGGTGTGGGAGTTCTTACAAAAAAAGATGCGATTGATTTTTGTGCAGTTGGTCCGACTGCACGTGCTTCAGGAGTTCCAATTGATGTAAGAAAAGATGAACCGACAGATGCTTATGATCTTGTTGATTTCAAAATAATTGTTACTGAAAATGGGGATGTATTTGATAAAACAGTTGTAAGACTTCTTGAAACATTTGAATCAATTAAAATCTGCAAGCAGTGTCTTGAAAAACTGAAAACAGTAAATGGCGGGATAAGAAATAATGTGAAAGAAATTTCTCCCGGTGAAGGAATCGGAAGATACGAAGCACCACGTGGAGAAGTTTTTCATTATGTAAGGACCGACGGTACGAACAGACCTGTTCGGCACAAAGTTCGAGCACCAAGTTATGTAAATATTCCAACGTTCAAAGCTTCGTGTAAAGGGATACCAGTTGCGGACGCATTGATAACATTGGCGGCGGTTGATCCTTGTTATTGCTGCACTGAACGATCGTTAAAAATACGCGACAAGAATAATGAACCATACAAGATTAATCTGCTTAACCTCTCACGTGAAAAAACAGAACAGCTCAGGAGGCAAATGAAATGATAGTAAATGAACTTTTTCTGTTTTTAATAATTCCTCTTTCTGTAGGATTTGTTAATCTTTTTCTTCCGGCAGTCTTGCGGAAAGGATTAACTTTCCTCGCTCTTGTATTCGGACTTGTGATGGTTTATTTATTCTATCAAAGACCGATGGATTCTTTTGCTTACTTCGGACAAATAATTTTTTCATTAGACCAATTAGGTTTATTTGTTGTCGCATTCATACAAATACTTAGTTTCATAATTCTGATTTTCTCCCTTAATGGATTAGATAAAAACTCAGAGAAAAGATTTTTCTTCCTTTATCCAATAACAGTTTCATTCTGCAATGCAGTTGTTCTCAGTGAGCACGCACTTTCATTTTTGATTTTCTGGGGGCTTAGCGGATTAACACTTTATCTTTTCGCAACAATGGGCAAAACTCTCGACGCACCAAAAGCTGCTAAGAAAACATTTATAATTATTGGTGGAAGTGATGCTTTTCTGCTGATGGGTTTGGTGATAATGTGGCTGCTTTCTCCTGCAACCGGATGGTCACTTAACAATCCGCAAATTCCATTACAGGGAGAATATGCTCACATCGCATTTGTCTTTTTACTAATTGCAGCTTTTGCAAAAGCAGGTGCTTTTCCATTCCATACATGGGTACCTGATTTCAGTCAGAACTCACCTGTTGAAAGCGCCGCATTTCTGCCTGCGTCGCTAGATAAGCTGCTCGGAATATTTCTTCTTGCAAAAATGCTCACTTCACTTTTCGTCGTTTACCCATTAATAAATATGATTTTAATTTCTATCGGTGCATTAACAGTAATATCTGCTGTAATGATGGCGATGATCCAGCATAACGGATATAGACTTCTAGGTTATCACGCAGTAAGTCAGGTTGGTTATATGGTGATGGGAGTCGCAAGCGGAAGTGTTCTTGCTTTTGCAGGTGGATTATTCCATATGATAAATCATACAATCTATAAATCAAATTTATTCCTTTCATTTGGTTCTGTTGAAAAGAGAGCGGGAACAGCTGAGCTTGATTATCTTGGCGGACTTGGAAAAAATATGCCGATAACTTTTCTGATGGCTTTGATCGGTGCACTGTCCATTTCTGGAATTCCGCCATTCAATGGATTCTTTTCGAAGTGGATGATCTACCAGGGATTGATTGAAAAAACAGCAACACTTGGAGCCGGTTATCAGTTATGGCTTCTTGTGTGCATAATCATTGCCGTTTTCGGAAGTGCATTAACACTCGCAAGTTTTATGAAATTCCTGCATGCAGCATTCCTTGGAAGACGTCCTGATATATACAAAGACATAAAAGAAGCTCCAGCTAATCAGTGGTTATCAACCGGATTGTTATCAGCATTATGTGTTGTATTTGGAATATTAGCCGTGGCTCTGCCACTCAAATATTTCATCTATCCTGTTGTTGAAGCTTCAGGTATGAGCATTCCATCATTCGTTGGATTATATGACCCGATAATTGTCATTCTATTATTTGTTGTCGCATTCCTTGTCGGGATTTTGATTTATGGACTCACAGCAAAAGTAAGATACGATGATGTTTACGTTGGAGGAATGCCTGCATTGGAAAAATTCCGTGTTGCAGGGACAGAGTTTTATAATGAAGTTAGAAATTTCACTTTGCTTAAGTCAATTTATAATTATGCTGAGAAAAAGTATTTCGATCTTTATGAGATGGGAAGAGAATTTACTTTTTCATTTTCGGGATACTTGCAGAAAGCACATCCCGGTCAGCTTCAGCTTTATGTTCTTTATATGGTTATTGGCTTTCTGATAATAATGCTGGTGGTGTAGATAGCACGTGTCATTCTGAGCGAGTCTTCGAGCGAAGAATCTCCGAATAAAAGATTGAGATCCTTCACTTCGTGCAGGATGACAAAAACAATAAAAAGTTTTTCCGGAGGATTAAATGCCTGTTGAGTATTGGTTAATATTTATACTTATCGTAATGATAATCGCTTCAATTGCAGCTCTTGAGATGGAGGACATCCTCTCCTCAATTGTTGCAATTGGTGTTGTTGGTTTGGGAGTATCACTGTCTTTCCTTTTCCTTCAGGCACCTGATTTGGCAATTGTTCAATTCCTGTTTGAAATTTTTGCGGTGATAATTCTTGTGAGAGCATTTTTAAAGAAAGATTACCACAAAGAAAAACCTTCGACAATAAATAAAGTTCTTGCCGGAATAACAGTAATAACACTTGCTGCAATTTTTATTTTCAGTATTTCTGTTTTTGAACTACTTCCTCCTTTTGGAGAACCGCTGATGACAACTTCTCAATACTATCTCGATAACGGTGCTAAAGATACCGGTGCGGTAAATCTTGTCAGCTCAATCATTCTTGATTACAGAGCTTACGATACTCTAGGAGAGGTTACTGTTCTGTTCACAGCAATACTTGGGGCATTTACAATACTCAGAATAAAATCCAAATCGAAAAAAGATAACTCGGAGTTAAGTCATGCATCAAAATAGTGGTATGACATTAATAGTGAAAACCGTTACACGTATAAGTGTGTGGATGATTTTGCTTTACGGAATTTATATAATCTTCCACGGTCATCTTTCACCCGGAGGGGGATTTGCGGGAGGCGTAATCATTGCACTTGCTTTTCTGAATGTGATGCTTGCATACGGAAGAAAATTTACTTCGGACTGGCTTAACATCAGTTTTCTTCATGATGTTGAAGCAGCAAGTGCTACTTTATTTCTGGTAATAGGAATCCTTGGTTTATCGATAGGCGGCGCCTTCCTTGCGAACTTCATGACAAAAGGAGAATTGTTTGCG
Organism: bacterium; assembly: GCA_016716565.1. Classification (NCBI taxonomy): domain Bacteria; species bacterium. Next base: position 844,978 of record JADJWC010000002.1, on the reverse strand, counting down.
TTGATAAGTTCAGGCACAATCCTTCCGCTAAACATTGTAATTGGAATCAAAGTCGGAATGTCTCTCTTCCTTGTAGTATGGGTTCTGGCAGGTTCAAAAGCCGTGAAAGGAGAATGAGTTATGATCGTATATCTTCTTTGTTTTGCACTTCTTCTTGTTGGTATTTATGGTGTTCTTACTAAAAGAGATTTGATAAAGATCATTCTTTCGCTTGGAATTCTTGGTTATGCAGTAAATCTATTGCTTATACTATTTGCTTACAGAAATGATTCAGTTTATCCGATACTAGCAAAAGGAAAAGCCGTTGAACCAATGGTTGATCCGTTACCTCAAGCACTGGTGCTTACGTCAATTGTTATTGAGCTCGGAACAACTGCAATGCTTGTAGCACTGGCAATAAAACTCTTTGAAAAATATGGCACATTCGATATAACTGAGATTAGGAGGTTAAAAGGATGATACTTCCTTACTATATAATAATCCCCCTCCTTGCAGCATTTTTAATTACTCTAATTGCCGGGAAAAAAGATAACTGGGCAGTGATACTAAGTGTTATTTCTGTAACTGCTATGTTAATACTTTCGGTTTATTCATTTATAACAATGAATAAGCAGGTGGTTACCTATGAAATGAGTGCCTGGCCTATTCCATATGGAATAGTTTTAGTACAAGATGCACTTACATCATTTGTTCTGGTTATGGTAAGCATTATCTCATTCACATCACTCATTTTCTCCGTTCAATATATCCGGCATCTTTCCATGGACTGGAGATATTATGCCTTATTCATGCTGCTTGTTACAGGGATGAATGGTGTAATTGCAACGGGTGATCTTTTTAATCTTTTTGTTTTTATGGAGATTGCTCTTTTCTCTGCTTTCGCGCTCGTAGCCTATGGAAGCAGAGCAGAGGAGTTTGAAGCATCATTTAAATATGCTGTAATGGGTTCCGTTTCATCGACGTTAATTCTTGCGGGAATAGCAGTTCTTTACAGCGCCACATCCAATCTTAACATGGCAAAGATTGCTGAATTAATTCCGGCAGTAGATTCTAAAGTTATTTTTTGGGTTGGTGCATTATTCATTGCAGGATTTGGATTGAAGGCCGCAGCTATGCCTTTTCATGCATGGCTTCCCGATGCTCACTCTTCTGCACCGGCACCAATTTCATCAATGCTTTCTGGAGTATTGATCAAGGCGCTTGGAATTTATGTGCTCATCAGAATTTTCTATAATGTCTTTAACGCTCCAGAAATATTCATGAAAATCTTTTTAGTACTCGGAACTATTTCGATAATTATCGGTGTCTTCCTCGCAATTGGTCAGTGGGATATGAAACGACTGCTTGCTTACCACAGCATCAGTCAGATTGGTTATATTTTACTTGGAATGGGAATCGCAACGCCGCTTGGAATTCTTGGCGCAGTATTTCATCTATTTAATCATGCAATATTCAAATCACTTTTATTTTATAATGCTGGTTCTGTTGAGATGGCGCTTGGAACACGTGATTTAAGGAAGATGGGAAATCTGATGAAGATTTTACCGACAACATCACAAACTTCTCTGATTGCATCGCTTTCGATTTCCGGAATACCGCCGTTCAACGGATTCTTCAGCAAGTTAATTATAATAATTGCTGCATTACAGGCTGGTCTGCCATGGTATGCGATCTTCGCAATAGTTGGAAGCTTGTTAACGCTTGCTTCATTTATGAAAGTTCAGAGATATGGATTCAAGGGAGATACAGTAGTTGAAGCAGTAGAAAATAAAATAGGATGGCGAATGAACTCTGCAATGATAACGCTCGCAGTTCTATGTATCGTTACAAGTTTGATGATCGTTCCCGGAATTAAAGAAGTAACACTTGATCCGGTTGTTAAAGTAATTACGGATAAAACAGAATACATTCAGCTTGTTCTTGGAGGTATGCATGGAAATTAAAACTAAAAGCAGAATAATAGTATTTGTATTTGCTTTGCTTGTCTGGTTTGCCTTAACTGATATAAAAGATTATCAGGAAGCACTGATAGGTATTGGCATTTCACTCTTGATTACTTTTTTAGCGGGACATTTTTTAGTAACGACTGCAAAAAGCCAGCATCCGGTAAAGAGGTTTCTGCATTTTCTTCTATACATTCCTAAGTTTTTCTGGGAAATGATTAAGGCGAATCTTGAAGTTGCATATCTTGTTATTCACCCATTGCTGCCTATAAAGCCGGGAATTGTTAAAATTAAAACAAAGTTGAAAAAAGATTCTGCGATCACAGTCCTTGCTAATTCAATAACACTAACACCGGGAACAATGACAGTTGATGTTAATAAGGAAAAAGGTGAACTATACATTCATTGGATTAAAGTAAAAGCACAGGACACTGAAGCTGCCACGAAAGAAATATCAGAAAAATTTGAGAAAAGCCTTATGGAGGTATTTGAATGAAAATTCTGAAATGGACACTTGGACTAATCATCTTCGCTGCTTTCTTTTATTTTAATTTCTTCATTTACGAAGGCGACTTAATGCTAAAGTTTATAAATGTAATCCTGTTCAGTTCATTATTGGTTTTGATACGCGTAATAATTGGACCAACGGCAGCTGACAGGATTGTGGCTGTGGATATACTCGGCGTTTTAATTATCGGACTAACGGCTCTTCTAAGCTTATACTATGATGAATCTTTTTTTATTGATGTGGGACTTATTTGGGCTTTGCTTAGTCTTATTGCAACACTTGCCTTTTCAAAAATTCTTGAAGGGAGGCAGTTAGATGACTGATACCATTGGAATTGTTTTAATAGCAATCGGGATAATATTTGATTTTTTAGGAGTTCTTGGTTTAGTTCGTCTTCCGGATGTTTACAACAGACTTCAGGCGGCAACAAAGTGTGTTACATTCGGCTCGATGGGGATTTTGCTTGGCGTAATCGTAATGCAGGGATTTACAAGCTTTGGATTCAAAGCTTTAATTGGAATTATCTTCATTGTTCTTGCTGCACCAACAGCAGCACATGCAGTATCAAGAGCAGCTCATCGAAGTAAAATACCATTAGCAAAAATATCTGTTGTTGATAAATATGAAGAAGACAAAGAATTGAAAGATGAAACTTTAAAAGAAGAAGTGGAAGTCTAAAATCAAAAAGTTTGGAGCAGCAATATGTATCTTCCCAAAATACGAGAAATAAAAGAGGCGTTAACATCCTTCTTTTCGAAACCATATACTACCAGATTCCCGGCTGATGGATTCAAACCCGAGGAAGAATTCAGAGGTTTTCCAAGATATCATAGCAATGACTGCGTCGGTTGCGGAACCTGCGCACAGGTTTGTCCTGCCGGGGCAATTACAGTAACAGATTATTTGCATAATAAAATAAGGACGCTGCAAATTAACTATGCATCATGCATTCATTGCGGACAGTGCGAGGAACACTGCATCACCGAGAAAGGAGTAATTCTCAGTACCGAATACTCATTTTCCACAATGGATATTAACGATCCGAACATTCTTGAAAAAGTTGAAAAGGAAATTCTTCTTTGTGAAGTTTGTGGTTCTATCATCGCACCTATGGATCAGATCAAATGGATAAGACAGAGACTTGGAGCAAAAGCTTATGCGCATCCAAACTTTTTACTGAATATACAGAGAGAGTTTTTTGAACTTGAACCGTCAGAAGCAAAGTCAAGAATAAGAAGGGAAGACCAGATAAAAGAAGTTTGTCCGAAATGCCGTCATAAAATTGTTGTTGAAGATGAATTTTACGCATTTAACAGATGATCTTTCGAACTACAATAAAGAGGGAATTCTATTTGTAGGATTAGGTAACGAATATCGCGGTGATGATGGTGCGGGAATAGAATTCGTAGAGAGGCTTAAATCAAAAAAAGAATTTCAGAAATCTCAATTCATCATAGCAGGAAGAAATCCTGAGAATCATTTAGAAACAATTCTTAATCACAAACCTCAGGTTGTCGTGTTTGTCGATGCGGCACATTCCAATAATGAACCCGGAGGCGTAAAATATTTTACCGAAGAAGAAATTGAACAAACGGATTTCAGTACACACGCATTTTCAATCAATATCGTAAAAAATTATTTATTAAAAAATCAGAAAATGGATTTTATCTTCATTGGAATTCAACCTCTTTCGACAAGCTTGAATGAAGGAATATCGCAAACTGTTAAATCAAAACTCGACGAGTTCTTCAATGTTCAGGTTTGATCTCAGAACATCCGGAAGTGTAAAGCTGCCTTTCCATACAGTAGCTTCCTTGAAAGAAAGATTAGCATGGCTTACAAATATTCGGTGGATTGCAATTATTTCCCTGATTTTTTGCGTTCCTGTTGCCGACGAAATGTTTGGTTTCAGAATCGGTTTCGTTGAAATAACCAGCATAGCTGTTACCCTTATTATCATTAACATTTTGTTTTTCTTTATTGCAAGATATTTTCCCTTTAAAAATGAATACCAGGAACTTGCGTTTCTTGAACTTCAGATACTAGTTGATTTGTTCTTCATTTCATTCATAATTCATTATTCGGGTGGAATAGGAAATCCATTCTACTTTCTGTATCTCGTGCAGGTAATACTTTCGGGTATTATATTTCCCGGAAAATTTCTTCCATATTTCAATGCGATTATTGCTGCTCTGCTTTTGACTGTATGGACAGTTCTCGAACATCTTTTTATGGTTGACAGATATTTACTTAGGACTGAACCGGCATCATTAGCTTTGATAATAACTTCACTCATTGCATTTTACATTACAAACTTTGCCGTTGTTTATATCATTAATTACTTTATGAATGGTTACAGGGCACTAAAACGAATTATTGACGAAAAAAATGTTCAGCTTGAAAAAGCTATTAAAGACAGAAGCAGAACATTCCGGTTTGCTGCACACGAATTAAAGTCGCCGATGATTGCAATTCAAAGTACGCTTGATGTTGTAAAAACTTTATTTGCTGATGATCTGAGAAAAGAAGTAAGAGACATGGTATTCAAAGCGGAACGGAGATCCTCACAGGTTATTGATATGATAAAGGAAATGATAACTGTTACTCAATACAACCTTGGAATGGAAAAACCTGTATTTGAAAATGTTGATTTTGATGAATGGTTGAATGGAATCGTGAATCATCACAAACCCTATGCTGATAAAAAGAATATTTTTCTGGAATATTATCATCTGCCGGTTCAATTTAATATCAGGATAGATGTTAATGGATTTGAAAAAGTAGTCAGCAATCTTGTAAGTAATGCGCTGAGATACACTCTTTCAGGTGGGAAAGTAGTTGTTGAAACTTTTATTGGTGATTTTACTTACGGATTTCTTGTTAAGGATACAGGTATTGGAATTCCAAAGGAGGATATTGAAAAAATATTTGAGGAATTTTACAGAAGTAAAAATGCCAGAGAAACTGAACAAATCGGAACAGGACTCGGGTTAAATCTTGTAAAAGAAATTGTTGAACACTACAGCGGTAATATCTCAGTTTTAAGTCAGCTTGGAAAGGGAAGTGAGTTCAAAGTTGAGTTCCCGATTCAAGAAGAAGTAAACCATTTAAATAGGAATGAATCTCAGAATCAAATAACAGCATTACAACCCTAAAAACTTAATCGATATTCCACACAATAAAATCAATCCGCCTGCAACTGCGTGAGAATATTTTGCGGCACCCTCAAATGAAAAAATCTTTAATCCGTATAAGCTGCCGGTTACGACCAAAAGCATTGTCCCTATTGTTGCAATTGAAAATGTCACGGTTACAAAAGCCAAAGTTAACACACTATGGTTCATTGCCGGAAACATCAGCAACGGAATAAGCGGCTCGCAAGGACCGAATAAAAATATTGTAAATATAATCCACGGAGTAATTGAGTTTACTTTTTTACTGTCATGAACGTGAGCATGGTTTTCTGAATGATTGTGGCTGTGCGTATGAAATGTTCCGTCTTCGTGAAAGTGTGCATGCGAGTGATGTCTGCTTTTATAAATATGCCGGATTCCCCACGCGAAATACAATAATCCAAAAGTAATAAGAAGCCAGCCTGCAAGGTCACCACGGAATGACTCAATAAACTCAAGACTGCTGAGAGCTATTCCCAAAGCAATACCAATTATCCCAAGAACTACAGAACTAAGTACATGCCCGATTCCCGCAATTGTGGTAATCCAAATAGTTTTTTTCTTACTCCAGTTACCAGCTTTTGACATCGCAATAAAAGGTATGTAATGGTCGGGACCAAGTATAGTATGAATGAAACCGATGGAAGTTGCAGTTAAAATCAATGCGAGAGATGACTGTTCCATAATATTCCTTTCAGCAAATCCTTGGCAGTTGCTCGACAGTGTGAAGATCTAAAATTCTTTTCGTTCCTATTAAAGTTTTTAAAACCACTTTGCCTTTATATTCATTCACCACCTCACCAATAATCTCGGAATTCTTTGCCAGTGAATTTTTTCTCATTTCAATTAAAAGTTTTTCAGCATCGTCAGGTGTAACAAAGCAGATCAACTTTCCCTCATTGGCAATGTAAAGCGGATCGAGTCCTAATAATTCGCAGGCAGCTTTAACTTCGTTTTTAAGCTTAATCTTATCCTGATGGATTATAATTCCGGCAGCAGCTTTGGAAGCAATTTCATTTAAAGAAGCGGCGAGTCCGCCCCTGGTCGGATCACGCAGAACATGAATATTTTTTGAAACTTTGAGCATAACTTCAACAAGATCATTGAGGGGTGCAGTATCGCTTTTAATTTCAGATTGGAATGCAAGATTTTCTCTTGCAGATAGAACTGCAATACCGTGATCAGCAATCGTACCGCTTAAAATAATTTTATCTCCTTCTTTAACATTTGACGGTGAGAGATCTACTTCATCAGGAACAATTCCAATTCCCGATGTATTAATAAAAATTTTATCACCTTTTCCTTTTTCAACAACCTTTGTATCCCCGGTTATGATCTGAACATTGCATTTATCCGCAGCAGTTTTCATTGAGGCAACAATTTGCTGCAGCGTTTCCATCTCAAATCCTTCTTCAATAATAAATGATGCAGAAAGGTAAAGTGGCTTTGCCCCGCACATAGCAAGATCATTAACTGTTCCGTAAACTGCTAATTCACCGATATTTCCGCCAGGAAAGAAAATCGGATTAACAACAAATGAGTCAGTTGTAAACGCTAACTTCTTTCCATCAATATTAAATACAGCACCATCGTGCTCTTTTGCAAGTAAATCATTATTAAATGATTTAATAAATATATCCTGAATCAATTTGCCTGTAAGAGAACCGCCGCTTCCATGTGCAAGCAATATTTTTTCAAATTCATTTTCTGGTATTGGGCAATCCATATTCATTATACTAATTCATTAACTTTTCGGTAATTAAAGTAAGCAGCACAAGCACCTTCAGACGATACCATTGGTGCGCCAACAGGTTTTGTTGGTGTGCAATCTTTACTAAACAACTTACAATCATTTGGCTTTTTCAATCCCTGAAGAATTTCACCAGCAATACATCTTTCATCTTCATTGGTAGTAACTGAATTAATCTCAAAATTTTTTTCAGCATCAAAGTGACTGAACTCATTTCTTATTCTCAATCCGCTGTTTTTTATTTCACCAAGTCCTCTCCAGTTTCTATGACAGATTTCAAAAACACTGTAAATCGTTTCCTGTGCTTTAAGATTTCCATCCTTAGTTACAACTCTTTTATATTGGTTAACTGTGTCGTGTTCATTCGATAAAATTTGTTTTGCTGATATAAGAATACCCTCCAGAATATCTACCGGTTCAAAACCTGTTACAGTAATTGGTATTTTATAATGATTTGAAATTTCACCGCACCATTTGGTGCCTGTGACTGTACAAACATGTCCCGGTGCAAGCAAAGCGTTTAATTTTATCAGATCAGAATCAAGAAGTGACTGAACAGCAGGTGGAATCAGTACTTGAGAACTAAGCACAAAAAAGTTAGTCAGTTTTGTTTTCTTTGCAGTTAAAATTGAAGCCGCATTTGCAGGTGCTGTTGTTTCAAAACCTATTGCGAAGAAAATAATTTTTTTATCAGGATTTTCTTTCGCTAATCTTATTGCATCGAGAGGTGAATAAATCATCCTTACATCGGCACCGGATGCTTTTACTTTCATCAAACTGTTTTTACTTCCGGGAATTCGAAGCATATCACCATAAGAAGTGAAAATTACATCTTTCTTTTGCGCAAGTGAAATTGCTTTATCAATCATACCAATTGGAGTAACACATACGGGACAGCCGGGACCGTGAATAAGATTTATATTAGCAGGCAGAAGTTCTTCAAGATTATATTTTAGTATAGTATGAGTCTGGCTTCCGCACACTTCCATAATATTGATAGGCGGAATATTGAGCGATTGAATCTGATCGACAAGTATTTTTACTTTTTCAGCATCACGATATTCATCAAGAAATTTCATTTCATCTTCTTTCTGATTATATCTTCTGCTGTTGAAATTGCTTTCAGCTGATTTAATGCCTCTTTCTCATCGACTTTGTTTAATGCAAAGCCGACATGAACCATGACGTATTCACCAACTTTTATATCAGGAATGAAATCAACACAAACATGCTTTATAACTCCATCGAAATTAACCTCAGCCATTTTTGGAGAAGATTTCTCGTCAATTATTTTTTGAACTTTGCCGGGTATTGCCAGACACATAGTTAGACTCTCATTGTTTCAGTTTGGATAATCTTTGTTTTATTATCTCTGTTCAGAATGTGATTGGCAATTACTGCCTGTCCAAATGAAATCCCTCCGTCGTTTGTTGGAACTGATTTATTCCAATGTGGATTGAATCCTTCTTCAATAAGCCTTTCAATAGTTCTTTCAAGTAAAAATACATTCTGAAAGCAGCCGCCGGTAAGCACAACATCTTTTAGTCCAATTCTTCCTGACAAAGCCATGATGATCTCAACAAGGGTGTTATGAAACTTTGCTGAGATCGTAGAAGCTTTTACTTCCTTGGCAATGTCATTGAACATTTGCTCAAACATTGGCTGCCAGTCAATTATTAAGGTTGATTTTTCTGTCAGATTAAAATTATAATGAGTGGATATTTTCTGATCGGCTGCAAACTCCAGCATCATTGCAGCTTGTCCCTCGTATGAAGATTTTCTGCAAATATTAAGCAGGGAAGAAACCGCATCGAATATCCGGCCAACACTTGTTGTTTTAAAGCAGTTCAAATCTTTATTAAGCATTTGAGTAAATAAACCTAAGTCGTTTTCAGGAACAGCCAAATTCAGTTTTGCAAATGGAATATCATTGCCGAAAATTTCATACAGAATTCCGCTCAATGATCGTCTTGTATCTTTGACTGCAGCATCACCGCCAGGTATTCTGAATTGCCTGAAATGTGCTACGCGATTAAAGTCTTCAGCACTGTAAGTAAAAAATTCACCACCCCAGATAGTGGAATCAAATCCGTAACCGGTACCATCCCAGCATACAGCGAAGCATTTATTTTCGAGTCTATTTTCTTCAAAGCAAGCTGCAACATGAGCGATATGATGCTGAACAGGAATTGTCCTTACTTTCTGAGTTGTACAATACTTTGTTGATGAATAATCAGGATGTAGATCATAAACAAAATACGAGGGATTGACTTTGTACATTTCTTTAAGATCGGATATTGTATTACGAAAATATTTTTCTGCCTCTGTATTCTCAAGATCACCAATATGCTGACTTACAAATATTTCTTTTCCTTTTTTTACGGACACAGTATTTTTAAGATGACCGCCAACGCAAACGAAGTTTTCTTCTATTGCGTTTCTGATTGAAATCGGTAGTGGTGAATATCCGCGAGCTCTTCTCAAGATGATCGATTCATCTTTGACGATTCTAACAACTGAATCATCGATAGGTCTGATGATTGGTCTGTTATGAATCAGAAAATAATCAGCAATACCGGATAATTTTTCAATCGCTTCATTCTCATCAATACACATAGGCTCTTCGGAAATATTTCCGCTTGTAGCAATAACCGGTTGACCAAGTTCTTTCATAATCAAATGATGGAGCGGGGTGTATGGAAGCATTACTCCAAGATTTGGATTATTAGGAGCAATGAATTCTGAGATGCTGGGTGCTTGATTCTGGATATTGCTTGCCCCCTTGGGGGATGCAGGATTCCGGATGCTGGATATTTTCTTTAGAAGAGTAATCGGTGATTCTGGAGATAACAATAGATTCTCCTCAACTTCGGAGACGAAGCAGTAATCTTTAATCATTTCAATTGATGGAAACATAACAGCAAATGGTTTTTCATCACGGTGCTTTCTTTCACGAAGTCTTTTAACAGCAATATCATTTCCTGCACTAACAATTAACTGAAAGCCGCCAAGACCTTTTAAAGCTATAATTTTTACTTCTTTTATTTTTTGAACAGCTTCAGATATTGCATCTTCTTTTTCACAAATCAAATTCCAATTTTGATTTAAAAGTTGAACTTGCGGGCCGCATTTGGGACATGCAATTGGCTGAGCATGAAATCGTCTGTCCAGAGGATTTTCATACTCTTCTTTACATTCATCACACATCTCAAATTTTTTCATTGAAGTATTCGGTCGGTCGTAGGGGAGAGATTCAATAATTGAAAAACGCGGACCGCAGTTAGTACAGTTTATAAAAGGGTAGAGAAATCTCCGGTTATTCGAATCAAACATTTCAGCCAAGCATTCGTCACAAACTGCAATATCAGGTAAAATTATCGCTTCAGGATCTCCTCGTGAATCACTATTAATAATTTTAAAATCACTGAATCCTTTTACTTCAAGTTTGCTTATCTCAAAATTGGTAATATGAGAAAGTTTTGGTTTGTTCGTTTTGATTCGTCTAACGAATTCGTTTAGTAGCGACTCATCGCCTTCAATATCTATGTTCACGCCTTTTACTGTGTTTGAGATAATTCCTTTCAGGTTCAGCTCGTCGGCAAGTTTATATATAAACGGACGGAAGCCAACTCCCTGAACAGCACCTTGAATCAATATTTTAAATCGTTGTTTCACTTTTTTATTTGGTTTAGCAGCCAATTACACCAATCTTCAATTCCTTCAGAAGTTTTACAGGACACATTAAAAATCTTGAGTTCATAATTAATTGACTTTGCATTTTTTTTAATCTCCTCAACTGAGGAGTTAACATAAGGAACCAAATCAATCTTATTAATAACCATTGAAGATGAGTTTCTGAACATTGCAGGATATTTCAATGGCTTGTCGTCACCTTCTGTTGTACTTAGCAGAACCACTTTTTTATCTTCGCCGAGATCATAACCGGCGGGACAAACGAGATTTCCTACATTCTCAATTATTAAAAGATCTGTTTTTTCATTTTCGATATTTTTATAAGCATCTCTTACAAGCTGTGCTTCAAGATGACAGGAACCGTGGGTTATTATCTGAACCACCGGAATACCAGGTTTACCTATCCGTTTTGCATCATTATCAGTTTGAACATCACCAACGATTACGGAAATATTTATTTTGTCTTTTAATTGCTCTACTGTTCTTTCTATCAAACTTGTTTTTCCAGAACCCGGTGAGCTAAGCAGGTTGATAGCTAATATTCCTTTTGCTTTAAACTTTGTTCTTAGTTCAGCGGCAATCTGATCATTTTTTTCGAGAACTTTGCGTTCAACAGTAATTATGCTCATCTTATTTACCCGCTTTCATCTTTTAAATGAATTGAAGAGATAATTAATTCATCTCCGGCAATTACCGAAATAGAATTGCTGTTACAAAAAGGACAGCAGAATATGAAATCATTTGTAGTAGTTATTTCATTACAATCTTTACATTGAATTTTTATCGGGAGAGTTTCGATAACAAGATTGGAATTTTTAAGAGGAGTATTTTCGATTATAGAATTATAACTGAAGTTAAGTGAGTCATTCAGGATGTTACTTAACAGTCCGAACTTTAGGTATATTTTATCAACGAGATTAAGCTTATCTCTCTCAACACTGCTGTTGACAATTTGGATGATATTCCGGGCGATTGAAAGTTCGTGCACGAATCACTCCCCATATTAGGAGAAACTATCACTGTCAAAATTTTTTATTTCGAACAATTAAAAATAACAATTAAGTGATTCAGTTTTTAGGACAATTTCGTGATAAGTAACCCGGATTAATTCAACCAATTAACCACCTGAAATGGCATTCTTTCGGTAAAATTCAAGAGAAAAGCATTGCATTATGGAGCAATAAAGAAATTTTACTCAAAATTGACATTCACTGTTCATAAAAAAAGTGTGATATCAATGATGGATGGTCTTGACATTTAAAATATCTATCGTATATTTACGATGAACGATTTAAGGATTAATTTTATGGCAGTTTCAAAAAAAGATGAATTCACACAAGAAGATATCTGGCTGGCGGATGTAGCGAAAGCACTATCGCATCCGGCAAGAATAAGAATACTGAAAATCTTAAATGATATGGATTCCTGTATGGTAGGAAGTCTTGTGGATCAGCTCCCGCTTGCACAGGCAACCGTTTCCCAGCATTTAAAGGAACTGAAAAGAGTGGGTTTGATTGACGGCGAAATTGATGGTCCGAAGATTTGTTACTGTGTGAATAATAAAAATTTACTCAAAGCAAAAACAGCTTTGGATAAAATGTTTACGAAAATAGGTTGTTGTTAAATCAAATTAAGAAGGAGTAAAAAATGAAGGCATCAAATGAAACGAAGCAAAATGTCAAAGAAAAAGAAAGACAAATTGCACAGGAACAAAAAGTATCAAGCTGTTGCGGACCCACATGCTGCCGCGGATCAGAAACCAAAAAAGAAGAAAATAGAAAGGACAAGTAAAATGGAAACACCAAATGAATTAAAACAAGTTGTAAAAGAAAAATACGGTGAAATTGCAAAGGCATCTAAAGCTTCAGGCTGCTGTGGACCTGCTTGTTGTGGGGGTGATGAAGCTAAAATAGTTGGTTATACCGTAATGCAGGATGAATATCATCACCTGGAGGGATATGTTGCTGATGCTGATCTTGGACTTGGCTGCGGCTTACCTACGGAATATGCTGGAATAAAAAAAGGTGATACGGTGGTAGACCTTGGTTCAGGCGCAGGCAATGATGTTTTCGTGGCAAGAGCAATTGTTGGTGATACGGGAAAAGTAATTGGGCTTGATATGACTGAAGAGATGGTTGAAAAAGCAAATTTGAACAAAACAAAACTTGGTTTTAAGAATGTTGAGTTTCATTTAGGTGATATCGAACAAATGCCGTTCGAAAATAATCTTGCAGATGTTGTAGTAAGTAACTGTGTGTTGAATCTTGTTCCCGATAAAAGAAAAGCATTTTCAGAAATTTACAGAGTACTTAAACCTAGCGCTCATTTCTGCGTTTCGGATATTGTTCTGAAGGGTGAGCTTCCAGTTGGATTACAAAAGTCTGCAGAGATGTATGCTGGTTGTGTTGCAGGTGCTCTTCAGCAGGATGAGTATCTTGGAATAATAAAAGACACAGGGTTCGGAAATATTGAGATTAAGAAAACCAAAGTAATTGAATTGCCTCATGAAGTGTTAAAAGAATATTTAAATGATTCAGAAATTGAATCATTCAAAAAGAGCAGCACAGGAATTTTTAGTATAACAGTTGTTGGTTATAAAAACTGATTAAATTCAGAAGGGATACAGAGAAATTTGTATCCCATTTTTTATAACTATATATTTCGTTAGTTAACGAAGTGAATTTTCATAGTTATGGACAAAACAAGGTTATTCAAAGCACTCTCGGACTCAAACAGGCTGCGAATTCTTAAAATGCTTCAATCTAAACCTCTGTGTGTCTGCGAAATTACAGAGGTTCTCCAGCTTGCGACTTCGACAGTCTCAAAACACTTGAGCATTCTTAAAGAAACTGGTTTTATCATTGAGGAAAAAGATGGCAAGTGGGTTAATTATAAAATAAATCCCCATCCTTCTGATAACAGAATTTCTTCTATTATCACTACACTCGATTTCTGGATCGCAGATGATCAGCTTATCATCAGCGATAAGCAGAAAGTTCACAAAGTAAATCGTTATGAAGTCTGCAGTCGTTAAAAAATTTTTTACGAACAGTTCGACAGTTAGCGAAACATCGAAATGGGAAAATTTTGCTTCTTTATGGGGCGGAGAATATAAAAAACTCATTCTGATAATTAGTGTGTTCCTTCTCGCTTATTTTCTTCCTGTTAATTCATCAATCTTTAAAGAGTCTGTTAATTCTGCATTGTCGCTTGCAAAATGGTATGCTCAAGAACACGTTCTGCTTTGTCTTGTTCCGGCATTCTTTATTGCTGGTGTAATTTCAGTTTTTGTAAGCCAGGCATCTGTTATAAAATATTTTGGTGCAAATGCAAAAAAGTGGATTGCATATTCTGTCGCTTCAGTATCAGGAACGATACTGGCTGTTTGTTCCTGCACGGTGCTTCCTTTGTTTTCAGGAATACATAAACGTGGTGCTGGTTTGGGTCCTGCAATTGCTTTTCTTTATTCTGGTCCTGCAATAAATATTCTCGCAATTATACTTACAGCCAGAATTCTTGGAGTTGAACTTGGAATTGCAAGAATTATTGGTGCAGTTTTATTCAGTGTTGTAATTGGACTTATAATGGCATTCATTTATAGAAAAGAAGAAAAAGTAAAATCCGATACACAACTATCTATGCCTGCTGTTGAAGAAGTCAGACCTTTGTGGCAAACTTCGCTTCATTTTTTTATTCTGGTTGCGATACTTGTCTTTGCAAATTGGGGAAAGCCGGGTGAACAGGAAGGCTTCTGGTATTTTATGTTTGCAAGTAAATGGATTATTACATCAATCTTTGCTGCAGGTTTAGTTTTTTCCCTGATATTTATTTTAAAGCTGAAAGTAATCTACGTTCTATCAGCTGTTGCAATAACTTTAATTTCTTATATAATCTATCCAGAACCACTTGTGCCTTTCACGGTTGCAGTAATTTCACTTAGTATTATCTTGTCTCTTTCAGAAGGTGAAACAAATGAATGGATGAAGGAAACTTGGGGCTTTACAAAACAAATTATGCCTTTGCTTGCTGTTGGAGTACTGGCTGCAGGGTTTTTACTTGGATCACCAACCGGCGGTAATGGAATCATTCCGAACGAATGGATTGCAACACTAGTCGGTGGAAATTCTGTTTTCTCAAATCTATTTGCTTCAGTAACCGGTGCATTTATGTATTTCGCAACTTTGACTGAAATACCGATTGTTCAGGGATTAATAAACAGCGGAATGGGAAAAGGTCCTGCACTGGCTTTGCTTCTTGCGGGTCCTGCTTTATCTCTTCCAAATATGCTTGTGATAAGAAGTGTCATCGGCACACAAAAAACGATTGTGTATGTCTCTCTTGTAATTGTAATGGCAACAATAAGCGGGTTGATTTATGGTTCTTTGTTTTGAGGGATAGCACGCTGATGACGCAGGTTTTGCAGATCAGCGTAGATCAGTTTAAATCTGAGTAATCTGTGTTCTATTAATTTTTATGAAAGGTAATAGTTGAAGAAAAAAATATTAATACTCTGTACCGGAAACTCTTGCCGCAGCCAAATGGCCGAAGGATTTCTGAAATCGTTTGATGAAAATCTTGAGGTTTATTCTGCGGGAACAAAGCCAGCAGAAAAAGTCAATCCGTTTGCTGTTAAAGCAATGAAGGAAATTGGGATTGATATAAGTAAAGGTGTTGCAGAGGATGTCGAAAAATATTTATCACAATCTTTTGATTACGTAATAACTGTCTGTGATAATGCTAAAGAAACCTGTCCGGTTTTTATGGGAAATGTTATGCATAGATTACACATTGGCTTTGACGATCCTGCGGATGCAGTTGGATCTGAGGAAGAAGTAATGTTTGTCTATCGCAGAGTTAGAGACGAAATCAAAAGAGATTTTTATGACTTTTTTCTTAAAGAATTAAAAACACAAAAGAGCACGGATCAGACGGATTGAACGGATTCATATAGATATAAATCCGTGCAAGTCAGTCTCATCAGTAAAATCTGTGTTCCATTACCTTATGAATAATTATGAGCACTCTCACAAAAAAACTTTCATTCCTGGATCGCTATTTAACATTGTGGATTTTCGCCGCAATGCTTGTCGGAGTTTTTTCAGGATATCTATTTCCGATAGTAGTTAATTTCTGGAATCAGTTTCAGGTAGGCACAACCAATATTCCAATCGCAATCGGTTTGATATTAATGATGTATCCTCCTCTTGCAAAAGTTAAATATGAGGAGCTTCCTGATGTTTTCAGAAATTTGAAAGTTCTTGGATTATCGTTAATTCAAAACTGGATTGTTGGGCCCATACTGATGTTCGTTCTTGCAATAATCTTTCTTCAGGATTATCCTGAATATATGGCTGGTCTGATAATGATTGGACTTGCACGCTGCATTGCGATGGTTATTGTATGGAATGAACTTGCTAAAGGAGACACTGAGTATGCAGCAGGACTCGTTGCATTCAATTCGATTTTTCAGGTACTGTTCTTTTCAATTTATGCATATGTATTCCTAACTGTTCTTCCTTCATGCCTGGGATTACAGACTTTCGCTGTAGATATAACGATCGGGCAAATTGCCGAAAGTGTTTTCATCTATCTCGGTATTCCATTCATTGCCGGAATGATAACCCGGTTTACTTTACTAAGATTAAAAAGCAAAGAGTGGTATGAAAAGAAATTCATCCCGAAGATCAGTCCGATTACTTTAATTGCACTTCTGTTTACGATACTTGTTATGTTCTCATTAAAAGGAGAATACATCGTTCAGCTTCCGCTGGATGTTGTTAGGATAGCAATCCCGCTTCTCCTTTACTTTGTGATTATGTTTTTAGTCTCATTTTATATGGGAAGAAAAGTAGGTGCTGATTACAGCAAGACAGCAACGTTATCATTTACTGCCGCAAGTAATAACTTTGAGCTGGCGATTGCAGTTGCGATTGCTGTATTCGGAATAAATTCAGGAGAAGCATTTGCTGCTGTAATAGGACCATTAGTTGAAGTGCCTGCACTAATTGCTCTTGTTAATGTTGCATTATTTTTTCAGAAAAAATATTTTGTAAAAGTTGAAGCGGGAACTATTAAAGCTCCTGATATTTGTCCATAAATAGGCTCAAATTATAATTTGTCTCAAAAGGGAGATTATGTTAATAAAAATAACATTTCCTGTTATGCTGTTGTTATTCATTAACGGCATATGTAATGCTCAGTATTTTGAATCAGTTAATAAAGAAGCTGAAAGAATTTTAATATCACTTTCTGATGGTGATTCATTAATTACATCAGATTTTGTTGAACTTAAAAAGCTTCTTTCTTCCGGTATTAGTTTTAAATTATCAGAATCATCTCCTGATGCCAGTCAGGAAAAAATTGACAGTCTGAAAAATCATTTAAATGAATTTGAACTTGAATCAAAAAACATTTCAGTTGATTCTGCTTTTGTACTTTTCAATGACTGGTATCTTCACTTTCA
Source organism: bacterium (assembly GCA_016716565.1). NCBI lineage: Bacteria > bacterium. The sequence goes on along the minus strand of JADJWC010000002.1, from coordinate 827,448 downwards.
AAATATCTTCTACGAATTTTCAAAGCAAAAATTCTTTTCATCGCCTAAAACAAAATTGCTTCTCTTCAGCACTTCAATGTCCTGCTATTGCACACTTAAGATGAGCAGAAATCAAACCGTCGATCTGCTGAAATTTATTTCTGATAATGATGACAAATATGATTACTGGATAGTTGATTCGTACTGGTATAATGAATTGCAGATTGAATATGAAACTCTGTTTGCACCTTCTGTTGTAATAATGGACGGCAACAATAAAGTGCTTCAGATAATTGAGTATGAAGAAAAAATGTTATCAATCTTAACAGATTATCTTAAAAAAGTAAAAAATTAATTTGGAGTAAAAAATGATTTCTATTAAAGTTCTTGGAACAGGTTGTAAGAAATGTCAAACGCTTGAAGCAAAAGTAAGAGATCTGGTTGCTGTAAATAACATTGATGCATCCGTAGAGAAAGTTACGGATATAAACGAAATGATGAATTATGGAATTATGATGACGCCCGGTTTGGTTATAAATGAAAAAGTAGTAAGCACAGGTATCATACCTAAAGATGATCAATTACTTTTGTGGTTGAAAGGAAATTAAAATGAAAAAAACTTTTCTGGTAATTGTTCTTGCATTATTACCCTTGTTGAGCTTTGCTCAAACTAAAGATATAAAGCCAAAAGTTACGTTCGTCGAACTCGGTTCAGTTAACTGTATTCCGTGCAAGCAGATGCAGCCGGTGATGAAAGCAATTGAAGAAAAATACGACGAACAGATTAAAGTTATTTTTTATGATGTCTGGAAAGCTGAGCAGAAAAAATACGCACAGCAGTATGGAATTAAATTAATTCCCACTCAGGTTTTCCTTGATGAGAATGGAAAAGAGTTTCACCGTCACGAAGGTTTTTATCCGGAAGCAGAGATAGATAAGATTTTGCAAGGGAAAGGATTGAAACCAAATAATAAAAAAGGTTGATAATGTTTGAAGGATTATTCACAGCTCTTTATGAAGCAATGATGGGCTCAGTCTGGCTTGCTGTACTTGCTTCTTTTGCATGGGGAGTGTTATCAATTCTTCTTTCTCCCTGTCATCTTTCAAGTATTCCGCTGGTTGTTGGTTTTATAAGTTCGCAAGGAAAAATATCAGTAGGTAGAACTTTTAACATCTCCTTAATATTTTCTGTCGGGATATTAATTACAATTGGCTTGATTGGAATTATTACAGCGTCGCTGGGAAGATTAATGGGAGATATTGGCGGCGTTGGGAATTATCTTGTCGCCGGTATTTTCTTTTTAGTTGGGCTTTATCTTCTAGACATAATAAAATTTGATTGGAACAATGCAGGATTAAGAAGGACGAAAACAAAAGGGGTATTAGCTGCGTTAATACTTGGATTGCTTTTCGGCCTAGCATTGGGACCTTGCACTTTTGCATATATGGCTCCCGTGCTTGGTATCGTGTTTCAAACAGCACAAACCAATTATTTACTTGCTGTCACCTTTCTTCTGGCATTCGGGATAGGCCATTGTTCGGTTATTGTTGGTGCGGGCACTTTAACCGGAAAAGTTCAGAAATATCTCAATTGGTCAGAAGGCTCAAAAACAATTTTGTGGATAAAAAGAATTTGCGGTGTATTAGTAATTCTTGGCGGAATTTATTTGATATATACCGTACAATAAAAATGAAATATTTACAGATAATTCTGGTAGTTAGTTTGCTCAACACTATATCATCAGCACAAAACCATAACCTTTCAGGTATCGGAAGAAACGCACCTAACTTCAAACTTGAAAATCTTGATAGTGAAATTATCGAGCTAAAATCCTTAATTGGAACTGGCCCTATTTTGATTTGTTTTTGGTCCTCGTGCTGCAGATCTGCGGTTACTCAGTTAGAGTCATTCTCCTTCCTTTTCGAAAAATATAGTGATGATGACTTAATGCTATTAGCAATTGCAACCGATGATGAAAAGACCGTTGCAAAAGTTAAACCTTACGCTAAATCTAAAAAGTATAAGTTCCCTGTTTTGTATGATACTGATAATGAAACAGCTCGTGTCTATTACGCTTTTGATATCCCTTATAGTGTTTTGATTGACAGAGAAGGTAAAATAATTTATACACATCTTGGTTATATGAAAGGTGATGAGATTGAACTTGAGAGGTTGATTATTGAATTACTGCAGAATAAAAAATAATTTAATAGTAGAAATATAATTAAGAAAGAAGCAGCAACGAGTGAAGCATTAAATGCACTTGCAGAAGGAGTCTTTACAACAGATAAAAATTATGAAAGTAAATTTTATGGTGAAATAAAATGGAATGGCTTAATAACTTTGAGCAGGCAAAAGAAGAAGCGGCTAAATCCCGCAAAGTAATTCTGCTTCAATTCGAAATGGAAAATTGCGGCGGTTGTAGAAAACTTTATTCAATAACCTATCCTGATCCTAAGGTTGAGAAAGATATTAATGAATGGTTCGTGCCGCTTAAGCTCGATATCATAAAAGACAGAGAAGTAAGAAGAAGTTTTGGTGCATACTGGACGCCTTCAATTTATTTTGTAGATCATAACGGTAATTCGTTTTATCACTTCAACGGATATCTTCCGCCTGAGGAATTCAGAATAATTTTAAGATTAGGATTAACCGAAACAATTATGCCCCGTGGAAGATATGATGATATAATTAGAATTATCGATCAGGATATTGATGATTTTAAGAACAATAGTTCATTTCCTAAATTATTGATTCAAAGAGAACTCGCCAGGTATATCAAAACAAAAGATAAATCACCACTTAAAGAAACACTAAAAGAAATTCAAAATAATTTTCCCGATAGTCTTGAAGCTAAAATGGATTTCTGGGATAATTGATGCAATATTAATATCATTTAGACAAACATCCGAAAGCGCATTTGCAGTTCAAAAATCTGGTTCATTTCTTACTCAACCTTCCGCAATATTTTGATACTTCAATTATTCGGTAATCTTAAAAGTTATTAGTTATAAATCGAAAAAAAATATTTTGCTTGAAATTCATTTTGTTTATTGACTTATTTGGAGTGTATTTAAATGGGGTTTCGTATGGATTTTAAAGCAGAAAAATTGCTTTCAGTTTTTTTATGGCTCGTTTCTCTTCATTCTTTACTTGTAGGAATAGGCTTAATTTTTTTGCCATCTTCAGCTTTCGAATTTTTAGGATTCGAACCAACTTTCGACAGATTTTTTTCAACTCAGGGCGGTGTATTCCACATTGCAATGGCAGTTTGTTATGCTATGGCAGCAAGTGATTTGATCAAGAATAAACAGCTTATCATCTTTTCGATAATCGTCAAATTTATTGCAACAGTATTTTTATTATGCTATTATCTTTTAATCAGTTCACAGTGGATGATAATTTTTTCCTGCCTAACAGATTTTATTGTTGGCTTGCTGTTATTGTACTTGTATCACAGACTTATAAAAGTATCATATTTTGATCACTGCTACCTATGAAAAAATTACCATCAATAGTGATAACAGGTGCCAGTGGATTTATCGGCAGTTATATAATTGATTATTTAAAAGAAGATTATATAATTTTTGCAATCGCACGTCGCTCAAGAAAAGAAGCAAACATTCCATATCATCCTAATCTTTACTGGCTGCAGTGTGATATTTCAAATCAAAATACAGTTGATGAAGCTGCCAATTACGTGATTGAGAATGGAGGTGCGGATTTTGTGCTTCATCTTGCTGCATTCTATGATTTTACGTACAAGGATAATCCAGCTTACCAGTTTGTTAATATTGATGGCACTAAACATATGCTGGAGTTTAGTGCTAAATTAAAAGCTAAGAGATTCATTTTTGCCAGCTCGCTCGCTGCGTGTGAATTTCCTGCGAACGGAAATGTGATAACTGAAAAAACGTCTCCGGACGCGAACTATCAGTATGCTGTGAGCAAAAAAGAAGGCGAAATATTAGTACAACAATTTTCGAATCAATTTCCTTGCTCTGTAATGAGGTTTGCTGCTGTTTACAGCGATTGGTGTGAGTTTGCTCCTCTGTATAAATTTTTATGCTGCTGGCTCTCAAAGAAAATTGAATGCAGGATTATTGCAGGAAGAGGCGAATCTGCTATCCCATATATTCATATTCGTGATCTTTGTCAGATGATACAAATTATTTTATCGAAGACAGATGAACTACCATCATTCGATATTTATAGCGCCAGCCCGAACGGCTCAACATCACACAAAGAATTATTTCAAATTGCAACGAACTACTATTACGGTGAACAAATTAAACCTTTTTATCTGCCGAAGCTGCTAACCTATCCGGCTCTTGTTCTAAGAAGATTTCTGAAAATATTTAAACTAACGACCAAAGAACCATTTGAGCAATTCTGGATGATTAGATACATTGATAAAAAATTAAATGTTGATTCAACCATTACTCAGCAAAAGCTTGGATGGCAGCCTACTTCAAGGTATCATTTGCGAAGAAGATTGTTATTTGTTCTGGAAAGAATGAAAAGCCACCCGGATGAATGGCATCTAAAAAATGAAGCCGCATTGAAGAGAATTGCGCACAGAGCGAACCTGATGATCTATGAAAAAATGATAGAGCAGAAAGAGGTTCTTCTTACAAAGATATTTGGAACAATTCTGGATGAAAATCCCAGAGAAGAATTTACTAAGTACAAAGAAATGCAGTTGAATGATTTTCAATGTTACATAAGTGCGGTTTATCATCTGCTGCTTGCAACAATAAGAAGTAGTGATCGTAGTCTGATGCTTAAGTATATTGATGATATTGCAATCCGCAGGTTTGCTGAAGGATTTGAGCCAAAAATTTTATGTGACACATTAAAAATTTTTAACGATGTTATTATCAATCATCTGAATGCTTACAAAGAGATGAGCAAAATCAAGCAGGAAATGTATGATAATATCGGTTTGTCGCTTCAGCTTGCACAGGATGAGATAGAAGATTTGTACGATTCACTCGTTAGAAAAATGCCCGGAGAAATTCTTGCGCGCTCAGCAAACTTACCGGACTGCAAAGAGCTGCAAAAAATGATTCACCAGCTGAGTGCATTTTACCAAATGGCTCCTGATGAATTTAATTTGAAGCCTGAAAACCTGGAGAATTTGCGGTAACAGATCAATAAATAATTCTAACCATAATAATCAACTTTACAGCCGCAACCATCCCACATCCGGTTATAAATTTCAAGTCTATCTTTTATTAACTCTTCGCCTTCTTTTTTTGTTTTGATTATCCTGATTAAAAATTCGTCATTAGTGGTTTTTTCCTGAAGAAGCAGATCAGATTGAAATTCGAGAAGACGTATTTTATCTGAGATGTAAGTGTTTTCTTCAATTAAAAGTTTGGAAACAGCCAGCAGCTCATTCACTTCTTCTTTGCTTACCAGCAAGTATTTCTTTTTTCTCAAATTGTTAATGATTTTTTGAATATCCATAGAACATTAAAATTTTTTTATCTGCTGATGAGATGTATTCAGATGAAGTTAGTTGCAGGGGTGAATCAGGAAAACATAAGTGAGAGTATTCAGTAAATTTTTACTAAATCATTTCTTCAATGCAAGAGTATTACCGCGTTTTACCATTGCGACACCTGCTAATATTAATCCGGATGCAATGAAAACAGTAACAGTAAGAGGTTCATTGAGAACATACCACCCGAGTAAAATTGCGATAATTGGATTAATATATGCGTAGGTTGAAACAAGAGAAAGCGGAAGTTTTGTGACCGAATAAATGTATGATGCATATCCGAGAATTGATCCGAATACTATCAGGTAACCTAGTGCCAATACTCCATTTTGAGTGAGATGAAAATTATTTTGCTCGCCAAGAATTAATCCAAGTGCAGTTTGAAGCACTCCTGCAATCAGCATTTGTATTGAAGCGCCCATCATCGGACGTACATCTGTTTTTTTATACTTCCAATAAATACTTCCTGTTGCCCATGATATTACTGCACCAAGTAAACACAATCCTCCTAGCACAACATTAAAATCCAATGCTATATTTAAATCTCTTGCAAAAATTAGAACAACACCGGCTGTACCGAGAAGCAATCCTGAAATTATTAACAAATTAATTTTTGGTCTTTGGGGAAGAAAATACTCTATTCCAACAACCCAGAATGGAAGTGTGCTAAGTATCAGCGCAGTTAACCCGCTTGGAAGCCATTGCTCTGCAACTACAACTAATCCATTTGCAAAACCAAGTAGTAATATTCCAACTATGGCAAGATCCTTCAAATCTTTTAATGCAGGTAACTTGTAATGACGTAAATTTAACAGAATTGTCATTAGCAAACCGGCAATAATCCAGCGTAAACCTGCAAATAACATCGGAGGTAAATCTGCGACTCCAATTCTTATTGCCAGGTAGGTAGTTCCCCAGACAATACAAATTGTTAGCCATGCAAGATATGCTTTTAATCCGTACTTCTCGTGCATTGTTTTTCTAATAATAATTGATTGCCGTAAAAATAATTTATTCTGATAACCTATCAACTTACAATTGATAGGCGGCAAAAAATCTGTTAACTGAATCACAATTACACAGGTAGATATTTGGTGCTAATTCATGATTACTGTGTTTCATTTTCCTTGACCTTTAGGTAATTTTCATATTACAAATTTTAATAATATCTGAAACCCGTACGGAGAAAAAAATGACAACAATAGTTGATGTAGTAGCAAGAGAAATATTAGACTCAAGAGGCAATCCAACTGTAGAAGTTGAAGTGATGCTTGAAAGCGGAATAATTGGAAGAGCAGCTGTTCCAAGCGGTGCTTCAACCGGTGAGCACGAAGCAGTTGAACTTAGAGACGGAGATAAAAACCGATACAATGGTAAAGGTGTTCAAAAAGCAGTTGAAAATGTTAATGAAAAAATTGCTGATCAAATAATTGAACTTGATGCAACCGATCAGATTTCAATTGACAAACTTTTAATTGATCTTGATGGAACTGAGAATAAATCTAATTTTGGTGCTAATGCGATTCTTGGAGTTTCACTTGCCTGCGCAAAAGCTTCTGCAGCAGCACTTGATCTTCCACTTTACAGATACATTGGTGGAACAAATTCAAAAACTCTTCCCGTTCCCATGATGAACATTTTAAATGGTGGAAAGCATGCCGATAATAATGTTGACTTCCAAGAATTTATGGTGATGCCTGTTGGTGCACCAAGTTTTGCTGAAGCGTTAAGAATGGGTGCGGAAACTTTTCATGCATTGAAATCAGTTTTATCAAAAAAAGGATACAACACTGCAGTTGGTGATGAGGGTGGTTTTGCTCCAAATCTAAGATCGAATGAAGAAGCAATCGAAGTAATTCTTGAAGCGATTCAGAAAACTGGTTACAAGATTGGTGAAGAAATTGCAATTGCACTTGATCCTGCTGCAAGTGAGTTCTTCATCAAAGAAAGAAATGCTTATCATTTATTTAAATCAGCTCCGAACCAGGAAATTCCAATTGAAAAAATGGTTGACTATTGGGCAGGTTGGGCTAGTAAATATCCTATCGTTTCAATTGAAGATGGTCTTGCAGAAGACGATTGGGATGGATGGAGATTACTGACTGAAAAAATTGGTGATAAAATTCAGTTAGTTGGTGATGATCTATTTGTGACAAATACTGAAAGACTTGCAAAAGGAATTGAACTCGGTGTCGCAAACTCAATATTAATAAAAGTAAACCAGATAGGAACATTAACCGAAACTCTCGATGCAATTGAATTGGCAAAGATAAATGGTTACACTAGCGTAATCAGTCATCGTTCAGGAGAAACTGAAGATACAACAATTGCTGATATTGCGGTCGCAACTAATGCCGGACAAATTAAAACAGGTTCTGCATCAAGGACAGATAGAATTGCAAAATACAATCAGCTGTTAAGAATTGAAGAAGAACTGGATGTAACAGCAGTGTATCCCGGTCTTGATGCACTAAATTATAATATGTAATCATTCAGCCCGGGAGATAATATACTTCCGGGCATTTTTATCTTTAATAAATATAAAGTTTCAAAACATCTTTTACCCACTGGAATATTTATGAAAAACAATCACATCACAAAGTGTAATGAGTTAATCAAAAAACATAAAGTTGAATTCATCGATCTTAAAGCAATTGATCTGGTCGGAAGACTTCATCACGTAACGCTTCCGTATTATGAGAATATACTTGATAAAATTATGTATGAAGGAGTTGGATTTGATGGATCGAGTTATGGCTTCAGAAAAGTTGAAAACAGCGATATGATTCTTATGCCTGATCTGGAAACTGCTTCAATAGATCCATTTCGTGAAGCGCCAACTTTAAGTTTTTTTTCACACATCGTTTTGACTGATGAAAAACGAAGTCCTTTTAACCAGGACGGGAGATATCTGGCAAAACAAGCTGAGTCATTATTAAAGAAAGTTACAGGCGCTGATAAATCCTGGTGGGGACCGGAGTTCGAGTTTTATATTTTCTCGAATGTTGAATATGACACTCGCACATCATCTTCCTTTTATAAAGTGGAACACGTTGAAGAGTTTTATAAGAAAGCATATCACGCAGCAAATCCATTTGATGAGTACGATGATTTCAGAGATCAGCTTACAAAACTTTTAATTAAGCAGGGAGTAAAAGTAAAGTATCATCATCACGAGGTTGGTGAAAGAGGTCAGCAGGAAATTGAAACTTACTTCTCTGATCTGCTAACTTCTGGTGATAACATCGTTACTACCAAATACATTCTTTTCAACTTTGCTGAAAAGAACGACCTTCATATCACTCTGATGCCGAAACCAATGTATCAGCAGGCAGGCAATGGCCTGCATCTTCATCTTTATTTAACCAAGAATGGAAAAAATATTTTCTATAAAAAAGGTGCTTATGGAAATATGAGTGATCTGGGAAAATATTTTATCGGTGGATTATTGAAACACGGACCTGCTGTCTCTGCGTTTACAAATCCGAGCACAAACTCATATAAAAGATTAGTCCCGGGTTTTGAAGCTCCGGTTGCATTAACATTTGGACAGGGAAACAGAGCTTCAGCAGTGAGAATTCCCAAGTATGTAAATAATCCTGATGAAACGAGATTTGAATATCGTCCACCTGATGCAACAATGAATCCATATTTTGGGATGATTGCAATCTTACTTGCCGGTATTGATGGTGTTGTTAAAAAGATTGACCCGGTAAAAGAAGGATTTGGTCCATACGATAAAAACTTTTTGGAAGATGATTCAATTAAGGATATACAATTCCTTCCACGAAATCTTGAAGAAGCAATGGATGCTCTCGAAGCTGATAATAAATTTTTAAAGCAGGGAAGTATCTTTTCCGATGAACTTCTTGAACAATGGGTTAAAGTAAAAAGAGAAGAAGTTCTCTCAATCGGTACTATGCCTCATCCCTTTGAGTACAAGATGTATTTTAATTTGTAATTATTTTCGTTCAATAATTATCTTATTTAAGTTTAGCCCACGTCATTAGGTGGGCTTTAATAATTAATTGAGCGTAAACTCATTAACTTTTATTCTGAGGATATCTGAACTACATAGGTGAAATAGCGGCACTTGCAACAGCTTTCTGCTGGTCAATTACTTCGTATGCATTTACTAATGCGTCGAGAAGAGTTGGTGCAATTCAGGTGAACATCGACAGGATGGCTTTTGCAAGTATTATACTAATCGTTATCATCGGAATATTTGGAATAAGTCTCGCCTTATCTTTTAATCAGATTTCAAATCTGGTAATCAGCGGAATACTTGGATTGGTTCTCGGTGATTCTTTTCTCTTCAAATCATTTCAGCTAATCGGTGCAAGACTCAGTATAATGATTATGGCTTCTGTTCCTGTAATTAGTGCTGTGCTGGCTTTTTTCTTTCTTGATGAAATCATCTCGTATTTAGGAATGTTTGGAATGCTTCTCACAATCACGGGAATATTGATTGTTGTATTAGAGAAAAAAACAAGCGAAACGAACAATATTACTTTTGACAAACTTGGAATATTTTATGGGTTCCTTGGAGCACTTGGTCAGGCAAGCGGATTAATCTTTGCCAAGTATGCGTTTCAAGGAGGAGATTTAAATGGCTTTGCGGCAAGTTTCATAAGATTATTTAGCGCTTCATTAATTATTATTCCAATTGCATCAACTTTCAGGAGGTATAAAAATCCAATCGGGATTTATTCCAAAGACAAATATTCAGCAAAAGTAATTTTAATTGGAACCATCTTCGGACCGGTTCTTGGAATTACAGGAAGTTTAATTGCAATTGAATATGCTAAAGTCGGAATAGCTTCAACACTTATGGCAACAATGCCGATCATCATGCTGCCAATTTCAAGATTTTACTTTAAAGAAAAGCTAGACTGGAAAGCTATTATTGGTGCATTCGTGGCTGTGATTGGTGCGGCAATAATATTTCTCAGATGAAATCTTATTGCTCTATTGTTAAATTGTTTTATTGTTAAAACAACCTCAGCAATAAAGCAATGAAACAATTATTATTGGATGATTAGCAAAGTTGTCAGATTAATTCATTAACTATTCTCTCATAAACTTCACACGTTTCTTCATCAAAGCAAACAAAAATTACCTTCCCGATTGATTCATTCCTTTCTAAGAATTTTTTTACTTCTGTAGTTGCAATCTTGGTTGCTCTTTCCAGAGGAAAACTATAAACACCTGTACTTATTGCAGGGAACGCAATAGTTTTAATTTTATTATCAACTGCAAGTTTTAAAGAATTGATGTAACAATTAGCTAGTAATTTATCTTCATTATTCTTTCCTCCATTCCAAACAGGTCCAACGGTGTGAATAATATATTTTGCAGGAAGTTTAAATCCGGGAGAAATTTTTGCTTCACCTGTTTTGCAGCCGCCAAGTTTTCTATTGAACTCCAGCAATTCCGGACCAGCTGCACGATGAATTGCACCATCAACTCCACCACCTCCAAGCAATGAAGTATTTGCTGCGTTTACAATTGCATCAACATTAAGTTTGGTTATATCTCCTTTATGGATTTCTATTCTGTTTTTCATTTAGCCGCACAAAAAATTAATTATTTATAGAAGAAATCTAATGAGAAATCATTTTTTATCTTAAAGGGTAGCTAATCGAATAAATTATTTTCCTTAAATTTGAGTCGGCAAATTTTCTGTTTTTAAATATTCAGCAATCTAATTCCGGAGAAAAACTCTATGCCCGAAAACCAGCCTAATATGAAATCCTACGAAGAAGTCTATAAAAATTTTTCCTGGGAAATTTCCAGAAAAGAACTTGGATTCAAAGACGGAGACTTAATTAATATTGGTGAGTACTGTACTGACAGAATTTGCCGAATGGGAAAAGCAAAAAAACTTGCTCTCATCTGGGAAGGTTTTGATGGTGAAGAAAAAAGATACACGTTTGATGATATGCGAATGCTTACAAATACAATCGCAGCTTTTCTGCAGAAACTTGGAATTAATCCCGGTGAAAGAGTTTGTTTGTTCATGGATAAAGTCCCGGAACTTTATTTTGGATTTCTCGGCATATTGAAAATGGGTGCGATTGCACAGCCACTCTTTTCAGCATTCGGTTCTGAATCACTTTTGACCAGACTTGAAGATGCACAAACTTCAGCAATCTTCACTCAGAAAAAACATCTTGCTAAAGTTAGAAACATTGTTGAGCAGCTTCCATCGTTAAAACATATTATTGTTGTTGATGATGACGGAAGCAAACCACTTCGTGAAAAAGAAATTGCTTTTCATATGGATAAAGGAGAAAGAGTAAATGATTTCAAAATTTATCCATCAAAAGCTGAAACTCCTTCTGTCCTTCATTACACTTCCGGAACAACCGGAAAACCAAAAGGCGCTCAGCACGTTCATTATTCATTGATCTCTCAGTATATAACTGCAAAATATGTCCTCGATATTAAAGATGAAGATATTTACTGGTGCACAGCAGATCCCGGTTGGGTAACAGGAACTTCGTATGGAATTATCGGTGCCTGGGCAAATGCTGCAACTCAGTGTGTTCTTGATGCAGGCTTCAAAGCAGAATCGTGGTATAAGTTTATTGAGAAACATAAAATCACAGTATGGTATTCCGCACCGACTGCAATCCGTGCTTTGATGAAAGAAGGAAATGAAATTGTGAAGAAGTTTAATCTTTCATCGCTTCGTCATCTTGCAAGTGTTGGTGAGCCACTGAATGCCGAAGCAGTTATCTGGTCGAAGGAAGTTTTCGGACTTCCTTTCCTCGATACTTACTGGCAGACAGAAACAGGAAGTATAGTTATCAGCAATTATCCTGGAATGAAAATAAAGCCCGGCTCGATGGGGAAACCTTTTCCGGGAATCACTGCAACAGTTGTAGATTTAAAAACTCACCAGCCGATTGAGGAAAAAGGAATTGTCGGAATGATAGCACTCAAGCCCGGCTGGCCTGCAATGTTAAGAGGCTATTGGAACAATGAAGAAGTTTATAGAAAAAAATTCGCAAATGGTTGGTATCTTTGCGGTGACAGAGCAAGCATTGACGAGGAAGGTTACTACTGGTTTGTCGGAAGAGATGATGATGTGATAAACACAGCGGGACATCTCGTTGGTCCATTTGAAATTGAATCAGCGTTGCTAGAGCATCCGTCAGTTGCAGAATCTGCTGTTGTTGGAAAACCTGATCCTATGAATATGGAAGTCGTAAAAGCATTCATAGCACTTAAGCCGGGAAATGAAAAAACAAAAATGCTTGAGCTCGAAATAATGAATTTTGTGAGAAAGAAACTTTCTGCACTTGCAATGCCTCAGGAAATTGAGTTTGTGGATTCACTACCGAAAACAAGAAGCGGAAAAATTATGCGTCGTGTTCTTCGTGCAAAAGAATGGGGCGAAGAGATTGGAGATATTTCAACACTTGAGAATGATATGTAAGAAGAAAAAATGTCATTCCTGCGAAAGTAGGAATCCATTTTATAGAATGTCAGTCTGAGCTTGTCGAAGACTGACGAGTAGTAATTTAGTCACACTTCGACAGGCTCAGTGTGACCAGAAACCTTTTAATTTAGGTTCCGGTTTGAAGCCGGAATGACAACTAAAAAGAAACTGATTAAAATGTATTTTGAGTAAAAAATGAAATCTTGTATAAATCATCCTGATAAAAAAACTTTCTCAATCTGCCATGGTTGTGGAAAGGATTATTGTGAAGAGTGTCTGGATGAAGGGAAAGAATATTATTACTGTAAAAATCCAGAATGTCAAAATCTTCTACGTGGAGAATTACCTCCAACACTTTTGGCTATAAAAATAATTTGTCCAAATTGTTCTTCTGAATTAGAACTTGAAGATGAGGAGAGAACATCAAGAAAAGTTCACTGTCCGGAATGTGAAGCTTTCATCAATCTCAAAGCAATTCCTCCTAAAGTTTTTAAAAAAGAAAATTATGTTGAATTATTTTCTTCTTTAAATCAAGGTGATATCGCTTTAATTCAGTCTATTCTAGATGACTCTGAAATCGATTATTATGTTTTAGGTGAAAACTTCTTGAGTGCTCGTCCACTACTTGAACCGGCAAGATTTTTTGTAAATGAGAATCAATTTGAAGAGGCAAATGAAGTTCTAAAGGAACTTAAATTAAACATCTGGGGAACCTCAAAAAATCAAAATGAGTGATAGCAAATCTTTTTATATAAATAAAATATTCAATGCAGAATGGAGAATACACTATGGCATCAATCAAAGACACAATCCTTCAATACGTAAAAAACGAATACCTGGAAGCTGACGATGACAGGGAAATTACTTACGACACACCACTTATCTCAGGTGGAATAGTTGATTCATTCTCAATGGTTTCGTTAAAGGTTTTTCTTGAGACCAAATACAATATCCAGATTCCCGATGCAAAAGCTTCACCTGAAGCGTTTGACAGCGTGAATAATATTATCAATCTTCTAAAAGAATTCAACGTTAAGGAGTAAATAAAATGGCTTACAATACAGACGTTCGAAAAGTTTATTCCGATCAGCTTGAAGATTTAAAAACACAGGGAATCTTTAAAGAAGAAAGAGCAATTTGCGCTCCGCAGGATTCCGAGATTGAAGTTGAGTTCCCGATCGGCTCGGCAAAGAAAAAAGTCATTAATATGTGTGCAAATAATTATCTCGGACTTTCATCTCATCCCGAAGTTGTAAAAGCTGCACACGACGGACTCGATGTAAGAGGTTATGGAATGTCATCTGTCAGATTCATTTGCGGAACACAGGACATTCACAAAGAGCTTGAGAAAAAACTAACGGAGTTTCTAGGAACAGAAGATACAATTCTCTTTCCATCCTGCATGGATGCAAATGCCGGAGTCTTCGAAGCAGTACTGACTGATCAGGATGTTATGATTGCTGACCGGCTTGTTCATGCTTCGATAATTGATGGAATGCGTTTGTGCAAAGCACAGAATGATTCTTTCAAACATTCTGATATGGCTCACCTTGAAGAGAAACTTCAGCTTCATCAGAACAAAAGATTGAGAATGATAATTACCGACGGCGCATTCTCGATGGATGGTGATCTGGCAAAGCTGGATAAAATTGTTGAGCTAGCTGAAAAATATAATTCGATGGTTTTTGTTGATGACTCGCACGCAAGCGGTTACATCGGAAGAACAGGAAGAGGAACGCAGGAACATTGCGGAGTTCTCGGTAAAATAGATATTATTACAACAACTTTGGGAAAAGCTCTCGGCGGTGCAAGTGGCGGATGTGTTTCCGGAAGAAAAGAAATTGTTGAAATGTGCAGACAGAAAGCCCGTCCTTATCTTTTCTCAAACACAGTTGCGCCGGTAATTGTTGAAGGTGCTTTGAGAGTTCTCGATATAATTTCCAGATCAACTGAAAGACGCGACAAGCTTGAAGAGAATTCAAAGTACTGGAGAAAAGGTTTAACCGATGCCGGCTTTATAATAAAAGATGGCGAAACAGCAATTGTTCCTGTTATGCTCTTTAATGCCAAACTGTCGCAGGATGTTGCCCGTGATCTTTATGTTGAAGGAATTTATGCTGTAGGATTCTTTTTCCCGGTAGTCCCGAAAGGACAGGCAAGAATAAGAACGCAGTTATCCGCTGCTCACGAAAGACATCATCTCGAAAAAGCTCTCGCCGCTTTTATTAAAGTAGGAAAGAAGTACGACATCCTCGGAAAAACAAAACAGGAGATTATTGATAAGTACGGAATGTAAATAAATCCCTCATTTGAATGGTCAGAAGTGATTGATGTCATTTCTGACCTGTTTATTTATTCATTTTCATTTCACTTCACGTCCAATTTCAATATTTTTGAACCGCCAATAATTTTTAATAACAATTCATAAGTGATATTATGTATCGCAGAACAAAATACGATTTAATGCAGGAACTATATACCATCAAAGAAGCAAATCTTTACAAAGACGAGAGAATAATTCTTTCAGATCAAAAGGCTAAAATAAAAGTTTCCTACCCGGCTGATTCAAAACCAAAAGAAGTGCTCAATTTCTGCTCAAATAATTATCTCGGACTTGCAAATCATCCGGATGTAATAAAAGCTGCGCAGAAGACTCTTGAGACTCACGGATTTGGTTTGTCTTCAGTGAGATTTATTTGCGGTACGCAGGATATCCACAAAGAGCTTGAAAAACGAATTGCAGATTTTTACCAGATGGATGATGCAATACTTTATTCTTCCTGCTTCGATGCAAACGGCGGACTTTTTGAAAGCATTCTCGGTCAGGATGACGTAATAATTACTGATCAGCTAAATCACGCAAGTATAATTGATGGAATAAGATTGTGCAAAGCAAGAAGATTAATTTATGAACACTCAGATATGAAATCGCTTGAGCAAAAATTAGTTCTTTCCCGTGAAGGAGCTGACATCTGGGAACACACAGGACTTGCACAAGAGCCTCATCCGGCAAAAAATATTATAATTGCTACTGATGGTGTTTTCTCGATGGATGGAGATATAGCAAAAATTGATGAGATAATTAAACTTGGCGATAAGTACGATGCACTCGTAATGGTAGATGACTCTCACGCAACCGGATTTTTCGGAAAAACAGGAAGAGGTGCAGTTGAATATTGTAATGCAATTGGAAAAGTTGATATCATCACTTCAACTCTTGGCAAAGCAATGGGCGGAGCTTCTGGTGGATTCACAGCATCTAAAAAAGAAATTGTAGATATGCTCAGGCAACGTTCACGTCCGTATTTATTTTCAAATACACTTGCACCTGCTATTGTCGGGGCTTCTATAGCAGCTTTTGATCTTCTTGAAAAGTCCAATGACTTGCGAGATAAGTTAATGGAGAATACAAAATACTTCCGCGAAAAGATGAAAGCACTTGGTTTCGATTTGATTGAAAGTATTCATCCAATCGTTCCTATTCTTTTCAGAAAATTTGATAATGATGCACAGCTTGCTCAGCAAATTTCAAAAGAACTTTATGATGAAGGAATCTATGTTGTTGGATTTTCGTATCCGGTGGTTCCAAAAGGTCAGGCGAGAATAAGAGTACAGATTTCTGCAGCACACTCCAGAGTTGATCTGGATGCTTGTATAAGTGCGTTTGAGAAGGTTGGACGAAAGCACAAGGTTATTGCTTGAAATGGAAATGTCATTCCGGCCTGGAGCCGGAATCTACTTTCTTATGAAGACTTATTTCATATACATCCTCGCAAGTAAGAGAAATGGAACTCTTTATGTTGGGATGACAAATGATTTGATCAGGAGAGTATTTGAACATAAATCAGGTTTGATAGAGGGATTTACAAAAAACTATTCGATCAATAAGCTCGTTTATTTTGAATCCACTGAGGATGTGAATGCTGCTATTCTAAGAGAAAAGCATTAAAGAAATGGAAAAGACAATGGAAAATAGAGCTGATCGAAAAATCAAATCCTGATTGGCGGGATTTATCAGAAGACTTCTAGCTCTAGTTTCTGGATTCCTGCTTTCGCAGGAATGACACTACTCTTCAATTATAGATTAGTATGATTGTCACTCCGGCCTTGAGCCGGAATCCATATAATTTCGATTTTTGGATTCCTGTTTTCACAGGAATGACAATTCAACTTTCTATTCCCAGTCGAGAATCACCTTCCCTGAATTTCCCGACTTCATTATCTCAAATCCTTCCAGGTAATCATCTATTTTATATCGATGAGTTATGATTGGTTGAATTGGTAAGCCACTCTGAACCATCGCCTGCATCTTGAACCAGGTTTCAAACATCATTCTTCCATAAATACCGCGAATGGTGAGTCCGTTGAAAATAACTTTAGTCCAATTTACTGCAGCCTTCTCTGGCAGAATACCAAGTAACGCCATTTTACCGCCGTGATACATTACATCAATCATATCATTGAAAGCATGAATGCTTCCGCTCATTTCAAGACCAACATCGAAACCACTTACCATACCAAGATCTTTCATCACATCCGGAAGTTTTTCTTTCGTGATATCGACGGCTCTTGTAACTCCAAGTTTTTTTGCAAGCTCAAGCCTATATGGATTCATGTCAGTTATGACAACGTTTCTTGCACCTGAGTGTTTCGCAATTACAGCACCCATTATTCCAATTGGTCCTGCCCCAGTGACTAAAACATCTTCACCTAATACATCAAATGAAAGTGCTGTGTGTACAGCATTCCCAAGCGGGTCAAATATTGAAAAAAGTTCTTTAGGGATTTTGGGATCACAATGCCATAAGTTGGAAACTGGAATAACAAGATACTCAGCAAAACATCCCGGACGATTTACTCCAACTCCTTTTGTGTTCGGACAGAGATGACCTCTTCCTTCGCGACAGTTTCTGCAAGTTCCGCAGACGATATGCCCTTCACCGCTGACAAGCTCACCAACTTTTACATCGTGAACGTTGTTGCCGAATGCTTCAACCGTTCCGACATATTCATGTCCGACATGCATTGGGACAGGAATAGTTTTTTGTGCCCATTCATCCCAATTGTAAATATGAATGTCTGTTCCGCAAATTGAAGTTTTGTGGATTTTAATTAATACATCATTCGGACCGTATTCAGGAACAGGAACTTCGTCCATCCAGATTCCCGGTTTAGCATATTTTTTTACGAGTGCTTTCATTTTTTTCATCTTAGTACCTTTCGGACTGTGAGATTAGCAGGCTGATTGCTGTAGTTAATAAATAGAAATTAATTACACTTTAAAATTAGATATAAGGAAAGTAAACAACAATAAATTGATGAGAGAAAGGACGAGGATTATGCTTCAGAACACTAAGTCAGATCAAAGAAAATAAAGCAAATTCAGTTTTACCGATCAGATGTGGTTTACTTTGGATTTCCTTCATTTTTTTATCTACCCAATCTTCAGCGACGCCGTTTACTTTTGCAGTTTCCTTTAACCATGTTGTTTCGGCTGAGCTGATTGCATCGTCAGATAGAGCAAGCTTCAATCCATCTTCAATAAATGATTTAGCAATATTCTGACTGGAAAATTTAATTGGCTCTTCTGTTATATACTTGTTATCAAGAAGGTTGGAAATAGTTTCTTTAAAGAAGTCGGAAGAAAAACCAAGTCTTGTTGCGAACTTATTGATAATAGTTATTTCAGCTTCGCTCAATTGATTGTCTTTTCGCGCAGTAATCAGCAAACCTTTCAGATAGTTGCTGCGATCGAGCTGGGGAATTTCCAAGATAACCTCACTTTGGTTTGATTGTTTCAAAGCTAATTAAATTGAACAGATCAAAAAATGCTTTTATAAGTGCAGTCAAAGATAATACCATAACGCTTGATTGAAATTTAATTAATGAAGATTTGAAATTCAAAGTGATAAGTGGTCGCAACAGGTTGTTTTTAGCAATTTAACATTTTGATGACCTGAATATAAATGTTGTTTCAAGTTTTTATTACCGATAGATATTTAAATTTTACTTGAATTCAGACAAGAAGGATAATCTCCTCCCGTTTTGACGTCTGAAACTCAATTGGATTTTTTATTTTTCATTTAATGAATTTTCACATTAATTAAACAGAAATTATTAACCACTATGCTAAAACTTCTAACATCAATCATTATTATAATTCTGACAAATCAAATGCTATCTCAGCATCAAGAAAAAGACTGGGAAACAGTATTTGAAAAATCTGGATTTCTTTCAACCGCGGATTATGGACAAACTATGGATTATTTCCGCGGGCTTGCTGAAAAATCTGAGTTTGCCGAATTCCATTCCTTTGGCGTTTCTCCTCAGGGAAGAGAAATGAACTATCTGCTCGTAAAGAATGAAAATGACTTAAAAACCGGGTCACATAAAATTGTAGATCAGCAAAGATTACACAAACCAACAATATTGATAATCAATGGAATTCATTCAGGCGAAATTGAAGGTAAGGATGCATCGATACTTTTAATGAGAGAAATCCTTATTACAAAAGAGAAGGAATATTTACTCGATAGTTTGAACATAATCGTAGTACCGATTTTCAGTGTGGATGGTCACGAGCGTAAAAGCAAATACAACAGGATAAATCAGAATGGCCCCGAAGAAATGGGATGGAGAACAACGGCACAAAATCTAAATCTTAATCGTGACTGGATGAAAGCTGATGTATCAGAAATGAGACAAATGTTAAGATTGTATAATGAATATTCACCTGATTTTATTGTTGATACGCATACAACAGATGGAGCTGATTATCAATATGTTGTTACTTATTCAGTTGAATGGTCAAAAAATATTTATAAGCAAACTGGTGATTGGCTGGGAAATGAATTCGCTCCTTATTTGGAAAAGGAAGTTGAAGAAAAAGGATTTCTTATTTATCCATACATTTATTTGAAAAATTGGAGTAAAGGTCTTGATGAAGGATTAATATACTGGCCATCTACACCAAGATTTTCATCGGGATATTTTGCCTTACAGAATCGACCGATGCTTCTTGTCGAAACTCATATGATCAAGCCGTATAAAGATAGAGTTTATTCGACTAAAGCCGTTCTTGAAACAACGATGCAATTTGTTTTTGAGAATTCAAATAAGCTGATGAAATTAAATAGAGAAGCTGATGAGCATACATCAAAGTTGTATGAAACAGGAAAATATCTTCCTATCACTTTTTCAAATACAGATAATTATGATCTTAGTCACTTTAGGGGATATGAGTATTACTGGGATTCATCAGCAATATCTGGAACGCAAAAGCTTATTTATACTGATCGTAAAAAAGATTTTGAAGTAAAATATTTTAATGATATAGTTATTACTGACTCAATAAAGATAGCGAAGGCATATATCATCCCACCTGAATATTCTTACCTTTCAGAAAACCTTTCTCTTCATGGGATTGGAATGAATTCAATCATCAATGAAGATACAATGATATCTGCAACAAGATATAAATTCAAAGAAGTGAAATTTGAATCGGCTCCCTATGAAGGAAGACAAAGGGTGAGATTCGTATATGATACTTATACGGAAGTAGTGAAAATTCCTGCCGGAAGTATTTACTACTCCACCAATTCACGAACCGCAAGAGTTCTTACTCATTTACTTGAACCGAAATCACAGGACTCCTTTGTGCAATGGGGATTTATGAACCAGATCTTTGAGCAGAAGGAATATTATGAAGATTATGTAATGGAAAAATTAGCGGAGGAAATGTTAGCTAAAGATCCTGCACTAAAAAAAGAATTTGAAGAGAAATTGAAAACTGATGAATCATTCAGAAACAGTTCAACAGCCAGACTGGATTTCTTTTATGAAAGATCGCCTTATCCTGATAAACAATTAAATGTTTATCCTATTCTCAGGATTGAGTAAAAAAAGCGGAGATGAACTCCGCTTCAATTTTACTTAACAGCTACTATTGCTGTTGGCGGCAATGGATCAGGAACTTTATTCTTAATTGCCGGCAGCGATTTTAGATACGCAAATATTGCTTTTAAATCTTCATCGGATAATCTGTTCAAATTTTCCCATGGCATTGGTGGCATAATAGGTCTTCCTTCCTTTACACCAAGGTGTTTTCCTGTTCGCATAGCATTGATAAACATTTCCGGCTGCCAGCTTCCGATTCCTGTTGTCATTTCAGGGGTTAAATTAGCCGAGTAAGTTATACCCCATGGTCCGATTGCTGCAGTAAGATCGCTGGAAAAGTAAACATATGGTCCAATCAATGAAGTATCAACCGGAGCTAATTGTGAACCTTCGGGATGACCAGAAAGTCTTTTGCTCATATCAAGCATGGGTCCTTCCGGACCAAATTTCTTTGGTGAATGACAAGCATCACAATCTCCAACCATAACTAAAAATTCGCCACGTTTAATCATTTCCTGCACAGTCATTTCTGTTTTTACTTCCTGTTGATTACAGCCAATGAAAAAAACAGTTGCTGAAACAAGAGCCAAAGACAGATAAACAAAAACAAGCCCTTTGACTTTCATAAAAAATAAACCTCCTTAGTTTATGTATGATGAAAAAATTATTGTAAATGAACGGGCACAAACTTAGGATGACATTTGCCGAACAGCAACTAAATTGATGATGAGCGGTTTTTTATAAAATTGAAATGCATTTAGAGTGTATAAGATTTCATAACTAACTCACAATTATTATTAATGAGCAATAGTAAAATAAAATTGTATTAAATTTCAGGTAACAATTATCAAGATTACTAACTCTTCATTTTAGCAGGGAGAAAAAAATGAATTACAGAATTGAAAAAGACACAATGGGAGAAATAAAAGTTCCTTCCGATAAATATTACGGCGCACAGACCGCAAGGTCATTAATGAATTTTAAAATAGGTGGAGATCGATTCCCGAGAGAAGTAATTCGCGCACTTGGTATATTAAAGAAAGCCGCTGCTCTCACAAATAAAGAATTAGGAACTCTGCCATCGGAAAAAGCTGATCTGATTGTCAGAGCAGCAGATGAAGTGATTGATGGAAAACTTGACGAACATTTTCCACTTGTTGTGTGGCAAACAGGAAGCGGAACTCAAACTAATATGAATGCTAACGAAGTAATTTCAAACCGAGCAATTGAAATTGCTGGCGGTGAAATGGGAAGCAAGAAACCAATCCATCCGAATGATGATGTGAATAAAGCACAATCATCTAATGATACTTTTCCAACTGCTATGCATATTGCAGCTGTTGAAGAAATTCATCGAAGACTAATTCCGATGGTAACAAAACTTCGTGACGCACTTCAGAAAAAGCAGATGAGTATAAAGATATCATCAAAATCGGAAGAACTCATCTGATGGATGCTGTTCCATTAACACTTGGACAGGAATTTGGCGGATACGCTCAACAACTGACAAATGGACTTGAACGAATTGATGCTGCATTGCCAAGACTTTATGAATTAGCTTTAGGTGGTACAGCAGTTGGAACTGGATTAAATACTCATCCACAGTTTGCAGTTAAATCTGCTGATCACATCGCAAAGATTACAGGATTAAAATTTGTTACTGCTCGAAATAAATTTGAAGCACTTGCAACTCACGATGCTCTTGTTGAATTCAGCGGTGTTTTAAAAACACTTGCTGCATCACTAATGAAGATTGCAAATGATATAAGATTTCTTGGTTCCGGTCCACGCTGCGGTTTAGGCGAGCTTCATCTTCCTGAAAATGAACCTGGTTCATCAATTATGCCGGGCAAAGTTAATCCGACTCAAAGTGAAGCGATGACAATGGTTTGTGCACAGGTTTTCGGAAATGATGTTGCTGTGAACTTCGGAGGTGCAACCGGACATTTTGAACTGAATGTTTTCAAGCCAGTCATCATCTTTAATGTTCTTAACTCTATCAGATTAATTTCGGATGCGTGTGAAAGCTTTACTGATCATTGTGTGGATGGAATGGAAGCAATTAAAACTAATATCAAAAAGCATCTTGATAATTCATTGATGCTGGTTACTGCATTGAATCCGCATATCGGTTATGATAATGCAGCAAAAGTTGCGAAGAAAGCTCACGCTGAAAATAAAACTTTGAAAGAGGCTGTCGTTGAGCTTGGTTTGCTCACAGCAGAAAAATTTGACGAAGTTGTGAGACCTGAAAAAATGATTGGTCCTAAAGCGTAACATATTCCCCGTAGCACAGAATATTATTCTGTGCTACAATAATAAATTATGAACTGGAACGGAACAGTATCTCTGCTTATTGCTTGTTTTGAGTTTCTTCTTCTTTTCAATCTGTTAATTTTTGCAGAGAAGAACCGGCTTAACAAAATTGCAATTACTATGGTTGCATTACTTGCAGCATACCAGACAATGGAATTCCTGATGTGTCAGGTTGAATTGCAAAGCTCATTCTTCCCATACTTTGCATTTGTGATAATTTCGTTTCTTCCTCCATTAAATTTGTTATTAACTCTTACTCTTACTCATGATCTTACTCTTACTCTGAAAAGCTGGTTAATTTTCATTCCGGCAATTTTCTTTTCGATTTACTACACATTTATCAACCCTGAATTTGCGGTAACAAGCTGCACAGTTCTTTACGCAACTTATCATTATCCACTTGGTGATTTGTACGGATTCTTTTACTACATGCCGATTCTGATTTCAATTATTCTGCTTGTAGTGTTTGTAAAGAAAGATAGTGATAAAAAGAAAAGATTGGTTGGAAAAGTATTGCTATTCGGTGCGGTATTTATAAGCATTCCACCGGTACTGGGGTTTAGCTTGATGGTTGCAGGTTCTTACTCGCTAATCTCTGCGATGGAAAGTGTTATGTGCAAGTTTGCTTTTGTGTATGCTCTGTGTTTAGCTTTTGTTTGTATTTACAATTCTCCATTTAAAGATGAACGAAACTATTTTAAATATTTATCTGGTTATAAATGATGGACTTGTAACCGAGTTCCGTGTGATGGCTTATGAAATGGAAGGCGGAGATGACAGGAAAATTGATTTTCTGAAAAGTAAAGCAAGAGATGATTATAATAAAGCATACAAGTTCGATGCACCAACAGATAAGCAGGGAAAATTTATGACTTACAACCGTTTCCATAAGTTTGAAAAACGTGGAATGCATTTTCAACTTTTTGAAGAAATCTTTTCCAACTTTAAAGTTGCAGAGCAGCCATTAATATGTGTAACGCCGGTTGTTGATGGAGAGATTTACAGTAATTGACTCAAATCCTTCGTGGGACAGATTACTAATCTGTCATACTAATTTTATAATATTTATTCTAATTTTATGAAATATCTATCCAAAAAAACAATTTTTGTAACAATTAGTCTTTTCACAATCATGGGAAGTAAATTGCATTCAACTGATCAGCCAAAATCATATCTCAATCCAATTCAGAAAAAACAAAAACAACTCGATAAACTTTATTCAGACAAAAAGCTCGGTTCATTTGTTGAGAACGGGAAGACATTTTTTAGATTGTTCACACCAAATGCAGAAAAAGTTTCTCTGCTTACTTTCGAAACACCAGAGCAGACAAAAGGAAAAGAATTCCCGATGACAAGAGATGAAAACGGTGTTTGGGAGACTTCGCTCGATGGAGAACTTTACGGATTGTTTTACGGTTTCAAGGTTTGTCATCCCGGAACTCCGTGCATTGAAGATATCGTTTGCATCGATCCTTATGCAAAAGCAGTAACTACTTTTAATAGTTATTTCAATCCGCGCAGAAGTATTGTTGTTAAAGAAGGAAATTACGATTGGGAAGGCGATAAGTGGATCAAAAGAGATTGGCGAGATCTTATTATTTATGAGATGCACATTCGTGATATGACTGAACATCATTCATCGGGAGTTACTCAAAGAGGAACTTATCACGGGCTAATTGAAAAAGGAAAAACCGGGGGAATCGATTATATAAAAAATCTCGGTGTAAACACTGTTGAACTTTTACCTGCACAGGAATTTGCCAACATCGAAATTCCATTTAAAGATTCACTCAACGGAAAATTCAATACATGGAATCCTTATGAAAGAAATCACTGGGGATATATGACCGCAGCATTCTTTGCACCTGAAAGTTATTACAGTGAAAATGTACGTGAGCTTGAATGGGAAAAATGGAGCGGAAAAGATGCGAAAGCAGTCACCGACTTTAAAGATATGGTGAAAGCTTTTCACAAAGACGGAATCGCTGTGATAATGGATGTGGTTTACAATCACATTTCAGAATATGAAATCGGAAACCTGAAACAGATTGACAAAGAATATTATTTCAGATTAGATGAAAAAGGAAATTACCTTGCTCAAAGCGGATGTGGAAACGATTTCAGAACTGAAGCACCGATGGCAAGAAGAATGATCGTTGAGAGTGTTCTTTACTGGATGAAAGAATATCACATTGATGGATTCCGTTTCGATCTTGGAAAGTTGATTGACTGGGAAACACTTGAACTAATTATTCACGAAGCAAAGAAAATTAATCCGTACGTAGTTTTCGTTTGCGAACCCTGGGGCGGAGGATATGATCCTGCTGGATTTTCTGTTCGTGGCTGGGGTGCGTGGAATGATCAAATAAGAAACGGAATTAAAGGTGAAAATCCTTTTGATGGTCACGGCTGGATTTTTGGTAAGTGGTATGGAAATAATCATCCTACCAGAATTAAAAGTTATGTGAATGGAACTCTTACAAAAGATACTCTTGGATTATTCCAGAAGCCTGATCACTCAGTAAATTATCTTGAATCTCACGATGGTTATACCCTTGGAGATTTTATTCGACTTGGATTAGGTGATGTCAAGAGAGATGAAATAATTAAAGATGTTGATAAACACGTTAAACTTACTCCTCTTCAATTGAAGCTGAACAAACTTGCTGCATTATTTCTTTTTACCTCAAGAGGAATTATTATGATTCACTCAGGGCAGGAGTTTGCAAGAAGTAAAGTTATTCCACAAAACATTCCCGAAGAAGATCCGCACAAAGGAATGATTGATCATAATACTTATGATAAAGATAATGAAACGAATTACATCAATTACAATCATGTTAAAATTAATCAGGATTTGTCCAACTATTACAAAGGCCTGATTGCGCTCCGTAAAAAGTATGATGCATTCAGAAGGTCAGATTATAATGATGTTACCTTTTTCAATTACAAGGAGAAGCCTTTCGTTCTTGGTTATTCAGTAAAATATAAAGATGAAGAATTTGTTGTACTAATAAATGCAAATCCAAAATCTTCATTCGAAACTGAATTGCCGGAAGGAGAATGGGAAGTTCTTGCAGATGAAAACATTGCAGGAATTAATTCAATTAAAACAATTCAGAAAAAAGTTACATTAAGCAGTTCATCTGGAATGATTTTTAAAAAGAAATAAATGAAAATAATCTTCTTAAATATTTTCTGTTTGATTTTACTAGACACTCCCAAACTCCTGCCTCAGCAATTTTCAGTCGGTTCACCCGAATGGCTTGTTGATATATTCTTCAGTAAAAGCAGTTTCCCGGATAAAGCAAATTACCTAACTGGTGAATTGATTGAAGAATCAAATGGAAAAACAGTCGGTGAAGAGCTTAACGGAAAAGCTAAAGTATCATTCCATCAAATCAAATCAACTAATACTACCTGTGTTTTTGCAGTAGAAGTTCAAACAGAAACCAAAATAATTGATTTTTACAGCTATCTTATTAAAGATGTGAATGAATGGAAGATGAATGCTGTGAGAAGATTTTTATTGCCGGCATTTATTTATACTGCACGGGATTCACTCCTGAATCTTAATACACTACCACCGGGCGATTCAGTGTTTTTGCTTTCACTGCAGCTATTTACTGCCTCGGATCAGGAATTAAAAAATTATCTCAGCTCCAATCTGGAAAGTTTCCAGGATCTAATATCATTATTCATTAACAATGAAAAAGATAAAGCTAACATTGTGCTGGCATCGGTAGGATGTAATGCTATCTACACAGATAAAAAATATCCTGGTTGTACTTTCATTCAAATATTAAAATTTGAAAATATGGAAGCCGGATTTGTTCAAGCGGCTGATGCAATCCTTCTACCGGCAATTTTATTTGAAGAGTTTGTTTATTTAGAAGAAGTTGTCCCGGGCTGGTTTATCTATCGTACAATGTAGAGTAAAAGAAACTATTTATTTCTTTTTCTCAAAGATTTTTCGATCGCTGTTTTAAGGCTTATCAGGTTAACAGGTTTATTGAAAATATATTCCACACCAAGCTCAGTATACTCCTGGATTTCAGCACGGTCAATTTCTCCTGAAAGAATAATTATCGGAATGGTTTCCCTCAGATTATTTTTGATCAGTTCACGAACAAGTGCTAGTCCACCCATTATCGGCATTTTGTGCTCTGTAATTACTAAAGCCGGAGGCGATTGAATAATCCGTTCAAGCGCTTCTTTACCATTTGAAACTACGTTAATTGCATAGTCAGAGGTAATATTAATAAGAACTTTTGAATAGAACATTCTTTCTCGTGTATTCGGATCAACAAGAAGAATTTTTGTTGATGCAACAGGAATTGTGAAAATAAATTCAGTCCCTTTGCCAAATTCACTCTTAACATCAATCGAACCGCCATGCTTTTCAATGATATCTTTTACAAGAGAAAGTCCAAGCCCGCTTCCTTTTTCACCGGCAGTACCCTCTGATGTAAATTTTGTTTCAATGCTGAAAAGTTTTTCGAGGTTATTTGCTTTTATTCCTACGCCAGTATCTTTAACTGAAAAAGTTATAAATCGTGATGTTGACGATACATTAACAGAGATCATAATCCTATCGCCAAGTTTAGTAAACTTGACAGCGTTGGAAAGGAGATTATTAAAGACCTGAAGAATAAGATTCTTATCACCAAAAATGTGAAGGCCGGGGTCAACAAGATTTTCAATCTCAACACCCTTTTTAAGTGCAGTTCCGGATACAGTACTTATTGAACTTTCAATTATTTCTCTTGCATTTAATTTTTCAGGCTCAAATTTTATTCTGCCGGTCTGCAGTCTTGTCCAATCTAACATTGAATTAACAAGTGCAAGCATTGATTTGGATGAGTCCTGTATATAAGAAATGTACTGCTGTCTTTCAACATCAGTAAGTGTTTCATCTTCAAGAAGAAGATCAGTGAAGCCAAGTATCGAACTGAACGGAGCTCTTAAATCGTGCGAAATAATGGATAAGAATCTGTCTTTTGCATCATTCAGCTTCTTAAGATTAGCTGCCGATTGTTTTAGTTCCTCTTCAGCTTTTTTGTTGAAAGTTATATCGCTGACAAGCCCGTAAATTTTATGAATATTTCCTTCAGCATCGCGGATAAAATTAATTTTATTTCTTACCCAGACAATATTTCCTGATTTGTTAATTATCCTAAGTTCAAATTCTCCGGCTGATTGCTTCTCGCTTTTCCAAAGGAATGCTAGCCGTTTCTTCATATCAGAGAAATCATCCGGGTGAACAATTTTTAAAAACAATCTGTGATCAGTCAAGAATTCTGTCTGAGTATAACCAGTAATTTTTTCGATTGCATTAGAAAAATATGTGGGCATCATTTTATCGTCAATACGCTCAAAAGTATAAAGCAGATCTTCAATGTTTTCAGCAATGTTTCTGTATTTCTGCTCAGAATCTTTTGCTGCTTCCTGCATCCGTTTTCGTTCGCTTATATCTTTAGCGACAAATATCAGGTACGGCTGATTCTTTTTTTCAAGTTTGAAAGCATAAAATTCTGCGTGGAAAGATGAGCCATCTTTTTTTCTGGCAAGGAATTCAATTCTTTCTTTTCCTTGCTGAGATTCCCTTTTTGATTTGAGATAATCAAGTATTGCCGGAATACTTTCTTCATTAACCAGTTCTAAAATATTTCTGTTTTCAAGTTGCTTTGCAGTTTCATAACCAAATATTTTTGCAAAAGAATCATTAACCATTGTTATGACTTCATCAAGTTCAACAGCCATTCCGTCTTTTGAGGCACTGAACAGCGATTTATAAATATTCTCTGAATCAGCTATAGGGGTGAATTGCGGCTTTTCAAAGAAACAATTTACCGTGTAAAGTTTGCCATCAATTACTTCAGCTGCTTCAAGAATTATTAATAAATCTTTTTGATTTGAATTCTTATCCTTTAATGTGATTGGTAATAATTTTTTCTCACCAGAGAATAATGTTGATATTTCTTTGTTTAATCTGGTAACGTCATCTTCGGTAATAAAGCTGAAAAAATTATTGAATAGCAATTCATTCTTCTGATAACCGGTTAAGGTTGATAATGCAGAGTTTGCCAGGATAATTGAGCCTTCAATTCCGATTCTGCACATAGGCTGGGAAATTTCCAGGTGCGGTTGTGGTTCTTCCCGATTTTTCCAGGTCTGTTGAAAAATTGCTGTGTCAAGTTTGATTTTTTTGCAAAGTACAATTGCTTCGGCATCAACATCATGACCTCGATAAAAATCCAACTTAACAGGAAATCTTTCAAGGTTTTTTTTCAAGAGAAAAGTAGAGATCTCACAAGTATTAAAGTCATTCAACTGTTGAATTAAATTCAGCAATTCATTTTTATTGATAGCTGGGAATAAATCATTGATGGTAAGTATAGCTTCTGACCTTTTCATTCCACATATTTGTTCGAATTGCTTATCCCAGTCAAAGATAGTTCCATCGCCTTTAATAAGAAAAATTCCACTATCAGTTTTTCGGGAAATTTCCTGATAGTAATCGAGCTTACGTAGCCTTTCAACCATTGCGTCGATTTCTTCCGGTGGAAGAGGGCTCTCTTTAAAAATTAAATAAAGGATTTGTACAAATCCATTTTCACCAATTACCGGTTCAATTGTGCAATCATACTTTTTAATTTTATTTTCGATATCGAATTCAAGTTGAAGAAACTGAGCCTTGCCGAATTGAACAGCATTATTGAATGAATCAATTACTTTTTGCTGCGGTGTTGTAGTGAAAATATCATTTAAATTTCTGCCTGTGATTTCTCTCCTTAAAAGATTTGAACCCTGGATTTCTTTACCTGCAGAATATTTTATATCACCGCTTGAATCTGTAACGATGAGGAATATCTCTCCTTTATTAATGAAATCTGTCGTCAGCTTTTGCTGAGAAGTATCTCCGTTTTCAGACAGAAACTGAAGGTCTTCAATTATAAGCATGCCAGACGTGATATTTTCTTCCTCGTAAATAGGTGAGCCTTTTACAATAAGCGAAATTAATCTACCGTCACTTGTCTTGATATGCTTTATTTCTTTTTCAAATGGTCTGCCTTTAACTACTGCTTTGAGCTCTTCAATTATATTGACTGGTGGGAAAATGTTGTACTTGAAAATATTTATATTCAGAAGAGAGGTATTGAACTGATAGAGTAAACCAAGTTTGTGAAAATTTTGATTAATGAACTCGACTCTACCATGAAAAGAAAATGTTAGAATTCCCAATGGAATCTGGTCAATGAGTATTTCAGTACTCTGTTGCAAGAAAAATTGCCCACACAAGATAGTTTGAAAAGCAGAATTAACGTGCTTTTACAGCAATTATAGTGCTAATCAGGAAAAATTTTTACATCATTTTTTTAATTAAAAACCAATTGCTCACTTATTTGGATTTTAGCAGAACAATCATTCAGGCCACGCAAAAAACAAGATTTTAGTTACATCGCGTTAAAAATATTTTTCACAACAAGAAAATACTTTGTTGTTATGCTCAATGTTTGTCGTCTCAGAATGATATGTTTTACAAGTTGAACGTAGCAAAATAAGAAATAAATTAGGCCATTAATCCAAAATTGTCAGACGCATGATTTAGGTAATTTTCTTTAAATTTTAATGTGAAGTAATAATAATTTTGTGTGTTGTGTTTAATAAATTTTTCCAGACAATAGGTAAACGATCTTTAGCTTTTCTTGAAGAGACAGGACAGGTTTTTTTGATGCTGTTTGGAATTGTGAGAAGCTTCAAAAGTCTTCATCGAACAAGAAAAGAAGTATTGTTCCAGATGCAGCACATTGGTGTTGATTCATTACCGCTTGTTATAATCATTGCTACATTCACGGGTGCGGTTGCTGCATGGCAGGCAGCTTATCAATTAAAAGGAATCGCTCCGCTCTCACTGCTTGGCGGGACTACCAGCAGAGCTATTATTACTGAGCTTGGTCCGGTACTAACAGGAATTGTTATCGCAGGAAGAGTTGGTGCTTCCATTGCTGCCGAGCTTGGCACTATGAAAGTTACCGAACAAATTGATGCACTCGAAATTATGGCAATTGACCCCATCAGATATTTGGCAATGCCGAGATTTTTAGCTGCGATTTTAATGATGCCTGTTCTTGTAATATTTGCAAACACAATCGCTGTTGCTGGTGCTTATGTTGTCTCTGATTATTTCTTGCAGGTTCCTTACAGTGTTTTTTTTGGTTCGGTGAGACAGTTTTTTGAGTTTTCCGATCTTACAGGTGGATTAATTAAAACAGTAGTGTTTGGTGGTGTAACTTCACTGTTGGGATGTCATATCGGATTCAAGACTTCCGGTGGTGCGGAAGGTGTTGGACTTTCAACCATTCGTTCATTTGTACTATCGGCAGCACTGATTTTAATTCTCGATTACTTCTTGTGGACCTTATTGTTCTGATAGAAGTGAATATTAAAATTGGCTTCTGTGCGCTTTGTCAATTAAGGAGTTTAAATTCTCCGCAAAATTGAGTACCATTAATTGTCATTTAAGAAAATTCTGGAGTAAACAATGGAACCAATTCAATTCAATATAAAAGAAAGAAAATCAAAAGTTAACCTGCCTGAATCTCTTGGATTTGGAAAAATTTTTACCGACCATATGTTCGAAATGGACTATAATGAAAAAGATGGATGGCATAATCCGAGAATAAAACCGGTTGATGAATTACCAATCCATCCTGCTGCAATGTTTATTCATTACGGACAGGCAGTATTTGAAGGGCTGAAAGCTTTCAGACAAGAATCGGGCGATATAGTAATATTCAGACCGGATAAACATTTCGAAAGATTAAATAACTCGTCGAGAAGAATCTGTATACCCGAGATTGATGCCAACTTTGCAATTGAAGCTCTAAAGGAATTAATTAATATTGAAAGAGATTGGATCCCTGCAAAACATGGCGATTCACTTTATATCAGACCATTTATTTATGGTGCAGACCCATTCCTTGGCGTTAAACCGGCAAAAGAATATAAATTTATTTTACTGCTGTCACCTGTTGGTGCCTACTATCCGGAGGGTTTCAAACCAGTTAAAATTCTTGTGACAGATGAATATGTAAGAGCTGTCAGAAAAGGCTTAGGTGAATGCAAAACACCAGCAAATTATGCGGCTAGTCTTCTTGCTGGTCAGGAAGCTATTAAAAAGGGATTCACTCAGGTTTTGTGGCTTGATGGTATTCATCAGAAATATATTGAAGAGGTGGGGACAATGAACATCTTCATCAACTTTAAAGATGAAATTGTAACACCAAGATTAAATGGAACCATTTTACCAGGAGTTACAAGGCGATCAGTGATTGAAATTCTGAAAGAATGGAAAATGAACATAGTCGAAAGAGAAGTTTCAATTGATGAAGTAGTAGAAGCATACGATGACGGAAAACTTCTCGGCTTGTTTGGAACCGGCACCGCAGCAATTATTTCTTCAGTTGGCTGGCTGACTTACAAAGGCAAACAAATGGTTTTCAACGATGGAAAACCAGGTGAACTGGACCTGAAACTTTTCAATGAACTTACGTCTATACATTACGGAAAGAAAAAAGACGTACACAGCTGGCTAACGCTCGTCGAACAAAAAGAGGTAGTTCTTACCTAAAATCCAATTAAGGGCAGAACGAAATCATTCTTCTGCCCAATTCCTAAAAATATTCTCCTCATAAAAATTCTTAAAGAAGTACTTGACAAGTGGTCATATGTGCACTATATTTGAAGTGAACAATTGAGCACTATATGAAAAACAAATTAACAGACAGACAGGAAGAAATCCTGAATTTTATCCGGCAGTTCACAAATGAAACGGGCTACCCGCCAACCCTCCGGGAAATAGGGAAACATTTTCAGATTTCTTCAACATTCGGAGTCAAAAGGCACTTGGAAGCTTTAGTAAAAAAAGGCTTTATCAATATTGAGAGCAATGCAAGCAGAGGAATTTCATTTATTAAGAAAAATGATGACGAACCCATTAATAAAATTGCTGTGGATGAAAATGTATTCATAAAGATTCCAATCCTTGGTAGAGTTGCTGCAGGTCTTCCGATTAATTCAGTAGAGAATTTGGAAGGCTCACTGGTCGTTGATCCATCATTTCTGAAAAAAGTTGAAGAAGCATTTGCACTGAGAGTAAAAGGTGATAGTATGATAAATGCAGGGATAAATGACAAGGATTTGGTAATCGTTTCTCCTAAAGAGCAGGCAAAGAATGGCGATATTATTGTTGCTATGTTAAACGATGAAGCAACTGTCAAAAAATTTGAATATGTAAATAATAAGATAAGACTCATTCCAGAAAACAACTCCTACAATCCAATTGATGTTAAAAACAGTGATGACTTCAGATTAATTGGAAAGGTTAAAGGTGTTGTCAGATGGTTAAATTAAAAGGAGTGGAAAAATGAAAACAGATATTTTTATTCAGGCAATTAGAAAAAGAAATTATTTGCAATTTCTGTATGGCTTGGAACAGTTCGATATTGAACCATACTACATCGCTAAAAATAAATTCGGAAGAAAAATAATTTATGGCAGAGTTAAGAATACAAATGAAGTCCGGAAATTTGAGTACAACAGAATTGCCAATATTCGGGTTGTAAACTCATTTAGATTTTCACCGGTTATACCAATAAATACATTTGCCTCCTGAGGAGAGATTTTTTATGGATAGTTCAGAAAGAAAAGCAATCGATTTGTTAGTGAATGAGTTTTGGAGACTTGGTTATTTTACAATAAGCCGTAGACTTGGTACTTATCTTCCGGAACCATCAAATATCGGTAGATTTTCAGTTGATGTTATAGGAAGACAAAGAGAAAAGTACGCTATAGGGATTACACTTACCAAAGAAGATATTTTTAATCCCGATTTAATAGAAAAAATCAATTACCTGGCCTCCAGAAAAAGTAAGGCATCTGATAAACCAATACTATTACTCGTTGGAGTACCTGATGATTATTATAAGCAGGCAAAAGAAATACTATCAAATGTTGATGATAATGTTAGAAAAAATGTTAAACTCACTCGTATAGTTGAGCGGACAATTGAAAGAGGCAGAAGCAGTCAGTTAAAGGATCAGGTTATCTTCTCCTGAATTAATATCGCCGCTATTATTTTTACCTTTATTCCAGTCTTCAATCCACATAATATTCTGTTCATCTGATTATATTATTTAATCAGGCTTCATTTTCCTTGATTTATTAGACCATCGACTATAATTTTACAGGCTTCATCAATAAAAAAAATTAAGATTGGCAAGTAAAAAGACACAATCTGATAAAGCTCTTCAGGAGGAACTGAAGAGAAGCGGCGAAATACCAACCCACATTGCAATAATTATGGACGGAAACGGCAGGTGGGCAAAAAAACGTGGTTTACCAAGGGTTGCCGGTCACCGGAGGGGTGTTGAAACTGTAAGAGAGATAGTTGAAGTTTGTGCTGAAATAGGAGTAAAATATCTTACTCTGTATACTTTTTCAACAGAGAATTGGAACAGACCTAAGGATGAAGTTTCCACACTTATGCGACTTTTATTGAAAAGTCTAAAGGACAGGCTCGACGAACTTAACAAAAATAATATTAAACTGACTTGCATAGGAAACATCGAATCGCTTCCGGACGTCGTACAGAAGCAGCTTTTTAAGGATATTGAAAGAACTAAGAATAATAAGAGGATGACGTTAAATCTTGCACTTAGCTACAGCGGACGATGGGAACTTTTAGAAGCTGTAAAAACTATTTCAACAAAAATTGCAGAGGGGAAAATTTCTCCCGAAAATATAACTGAAAGAACTATCTCTGATAATTTGACTACCAAAAGCATGCCCGATCCAGATCTTATAATCAGAACAAGCGGTGAATTTAGAGTAAGTAATTTTTTACTCTGGCAAATTGCTTATTCAGAATTCGTTATTCTCGATGTTTATTGGCCGGATTTTTCAAGAGAACATTTATACGATGCAATCAGACAATATCAGAAGCGAGAACGCCGATTTGGTAAAGTAAGCGAGCAGATCAGTAATTCTTCGGACGAAACACTTAATGAGGATTCGACGGTTGAAGTTTAGCAAGATATTTATAATAGTTTCGATTTTTCTCTTTTCAGTTTCCTCATTCTCACAGAGTAATCAAAAAAGCTATAAAGTTTTAGGGATATCTGTTGAAGGCAACAAATCAGCAGATGCTGCAACGATAATTGCAAACAGTGGATTGAAAGTTGGCAGTGAAATTCAGGTTCCGGGTGATCAAACGCTAAGTGCTATAAGACAACTCTGGACACTTAACATATTTTCCGACATCCAGATTTTAATTGAGAGAGAAATTGCAGAGGGAGTTTTTCTTCTCATTAAAGTCGAAGAATATCCGAGACTTGAGCGTGTAGTAATTGAAGGAAATGATGAGATAGATACAGAGGATATTGAGGGCAAGGTAACCTTTCTGCGGGGAACGGTAATATCTCCGCAATCCATAGCGAAATTGAAATTGAGAATCAAAGATCTTTATGCTGAAGAAGGATTCTTAAATGCTGAAATCGAAGATGAAATGTTCGAGTTTGTATCTGCTGATACAGTTGATGATGACATAACAGTGTATTGGAGAAACAAGAAAGATTTTTCTGATGAATACGAGTTTACCTATGAGAGCAGCGATCTGATATATTCAAATCTGATTGAAAGAATTAAAGACCGTGTTTTGTTAAAGCTTACAATCAATGAAGGTAGCGAAGTGATCGTCAGGGAAATTGAATTTAATGGAAACACAGTTTTTGATAGCGATGATCTGGCCGGAGAAATGGATGAGACTTCAACGGCTAAATGGTGGAAATTTTGGTCAAGTGCTCAGTTTAAACCTAAAGATTACGAAAAGGATAAGCAACTGGTAATAGATTATTATAAAAAGAATGGTTACCGTGATGCTGAAATTTTGAACGATTCACTCATTTACTATAATGATAATCAGGATTTGAAAATCTTAATTAATGTTTTTGAAGGTCCTCAATATAAAATCAGAAATATTACGTGGGAGGGAAACACTGTCTATCCTGATTATGTACTAAATGAAAGATTGGATTTCGCCAAGGGTGATGTTTATGACTATGAAAAGTTTCAGCAAAATCTTAGAGGCAATGAAGCACAGACAGATATTTCCGCATTATATCTTGACAACGGTTATCTAACTTTTAATGCTCAGGCAGAAGAAAAAAGAGTTAGCACTGATTCAGTCGATATTCATATTCGTGTTGAGGAACGGAATCAGTTCAGGATATCCCGTGTTGAAATTGAAGGCAATACTAAAACAAAAGATAAAGTTATTCGCAGAGAGTTGTACACAATTCCTGGTGATTATTTTAACCGCGGCTTTTTATTCAGAAGTGTTCAGCAGCTTGCCAATTTACAGTACTTTAGCGCGGAAAAATTGTATGGTCCGGGAGGAATAGATACACGGCTCGAAAGTGACAGCACAGTTGCAGTCATCTTCAACGTTGAAGAAAAATCAAGTGATTACCTGAATGCTTCGGTCGGATACAGCGGTGCATTTGGATTCAGCGGATCAATTGGTGTTACGCTTACAAACTTTTCTATAACAGAGCCCTTCTCACTTGGCGGTGGACAAATCCTAAATTTCAACTGGCAGTTTGGTTTTGGGAATATTTACAGAACTTTTACAGTCGGTTTTACTGAGCCGTGGATGTTTGATACTCCAACTTCCGTCGGCGTTGATGTCTTCGATACTCGTCAGCAGTATGTTTATGATTTACGGCAGACAGGTGCAACTTTGCGAGTTGGGAGAAGATTAAAATGGCCGGATGATTTCTTTTATATTCAGGGAAGATTACGATATCAATATAACAATGTAATTGAAGGGCAAAACTTCTACCAGGAAGGTGTTACTCACCAGTACACACTTGGTGCAACATTAAGTAGAAGAAATATTGATAATCCAATATTTCCATCACAGGGTTCTACATATACGCTCGATATGGAAGTATCAGGTGGACCATTCTTGCCCGGAGATGTAGATTATCTGAAGAACACTTTCAAAGCTGAATGGTACAAGAGATTATTCAATACTAATAGGTTGGTTTTCTATACAGTTGCAGATTTTGGTTATATAGATGAAATCGTAAAAGGAACGCCGATACAGCCATTTGAATTTTTCTATATGGGTGGTAATGGTTTGGTGATTTCAACAGTTCCACTACGAGGTTATCCTGATAGAAGTGTTGGT
Source organism: bacterium (assembly GCA_016716565.1). Classification (NCBI taxonomy): domain Bacteria; species bacterium. The sequence continues at coordinate 790,049 of JADJWC010000002.1, read as the reverse complement.
CCGAGAAACGTTTTCGGACAAGTCATTGGCGGGCGTGTTTTTGATAAAATTGGTGCTGAACTACGTTTTGCTGTTACTTTAGAACCGATTCCTCTTTACCTTCTTACATTTGCAGAAGCAGGAAATGTTTTTGAAAGTTTTGACAAAACAGATATTTTTGATGTAAGAAGATCAGCAGGAGTAGGGGCAAGAATTTTAATCAATCCCATCGGTTTAATAGGCTTTGACTTTGGTTATGGTTTTGACCGTAAAATTGTTGATGGCAGAGATCCTGAATGGCTCTTCCATTTTCAATTTGGTAAAGGATTTTAGTTTAACTCAATTTAAAATAACATAAGGAAAAAAACTGTGAGAAATTCTCTTTTAATTTTAATCGTGTTGTTCAGCACTGCGGTTTTTGCGCAGACCAGTCAAAAAATTGGTTACGTAGATTCGCAAGTAATACTCACGCAGCTTCCGGAAGCGATTAAAGCTCAAAGTGATCTTGATGCTTTAACAAAACTATGGTCAGATCAACTTGATTCAATGACACTTGGTTACCAGCAATTGCTTACTGACTATCAGAAACAGGCAACAACGATGACCGATGAGCAGAAACTATCAAAACAGCAGGAACTCATCGCAATGGAACAGAATATTCTCGGTTTCAGGAATAAAAAATTCGGACAGCCGAATGGAGAAATTTATCTGAAGCAGGAAGAAATCTTTGAACCTGTTAAAAGAAAAATTTATACGGGTATCGAACAGGTGGCAAAGGGCGAAGGAATGCAATTTGTCTTCGATAAAAGTGGAGATATTGTTTTGCTTTATGCTGATGCTGCTTTCGATATAACATTTAAAGTTCTGGATAACCTGAAAAGGGGCAAATAATTTCATTTATTTTAATCAGCAGGTTCTTTCTTTTTGTGGAAGAACCTGTAATTAAAAATTTTAACTCCCCGGAGTCATTATGAAATTCATTCTCTTCTCTTTGTTTTTATACTTACCGCTGTATTCTTTTATAAGCTTTGCACAATTGAAAATCGGCTATGTGGATTCTGATACAATCATGGATAACTATCCTGATGTTCAGGATGCAAGACAGCAGCTCGATGCGTTAGTTCAGGAGTGGCAGTCTGAGCTTAGAAAAATGGAAGGCGAGCTGAAAGCAAAACAGGATGATTATGAAAAAAGAAAGTTGATTATGACCGAGCAGACGAGTGCCGAGGCAATGGCAGAAATTACCAAGCTTCAAAAGGAGATTTCGGATTACCGCGATAAAAAATTTGGTGCTAACGGAGAACTCTTCCAAAAACAAAACGAAGTGATGAAACCAATACAAAATAAAGTTTTCACTATCATTCAGCAGATAGCAAACGAAGAGGCTCTTGACTTTGTATTCGACAGAAGCGGTGATATCCTTTTCCTCTTTGCCAAACCCGAATATGATCTGACACCAAAGGTAATTGAAAGATTAAAACTTGAGTAAGAATATCAGCATTAAAGTTTCCGAAATAGCAAAGCTGGTCAATGGAAAAGTTACCGGCGGTTCAAATATTACAATTAATTCCCTCGCAAGAATTGATGAAGCTGGAGAAGGGGATCTGACATTCTTATATCTCCCAGCATTTGAAAAATTCTTCCCCGCAACTAAAGCATCTGCAATAATTGTAAAAAATGATTTTGCTAAATCACGTAATGACATCACTTACATCGAGGTTGATGCACCCGAAAAAGCATTTGCTGCTGTTTTGTTAAAATTCTTTTCACCGAGTTTCGAACTGGAAGGTATTGATAAAAGCTGTTTTGTGCACGAATCAACTTCATTTGGTAAGAATGTAGCTATTGGTAAAAATGTTGTGATCGGTGCTAATTGCAAAGTTGGCGACGGAGTTAAAATTTTTCATAACACAGTTATCATGGATAATGTTGAAATCGGGGATAACACATTAATTTTTCAGAATGTCAGCATTCGTGAAGATTGCAAGCTTGGAAAAAATGTAATTATTCATGCTGGTGCTGTGATCGGTTCCGATGGATTTGGATATCAGAAGGATGAATCTGGTGCTTATATAAAAGTTCCGCAGATCGGAAATGTAATAATTGAAGATGACGTTGAAATTGGTGCGAACACGACAATTGACAGAGCAACTCTTGGAAGTACTATCATCAAGAAAGGTGTGAAGATCGACAACCTTGTTCAGATCGCTCACAATGTTACCGTTGGAAATAACACAGTAATGTCAGCTCAAAGCGGTGTTTCAGGAAGTGTAAAAATCGGAAACAATGTTATCGTAGCAGGTCAGGTGGGAATTGCAGGACATCTCGAAATTACAGATAACGTAGTCTTAATGGCTCAGTCAGGCGTTCCAAAAACAATTTCAAAGCCGGGATTATATTTTGGATATCCGGCGAAGGAAGCGAAGAAAGCAAGAACTCTCGAAGCACATTATAGAAATTTTCCTGAGTATGTAGAGCGCATCAAAAATTTAGAAGAAGAAATTAGAAGACTTAAAGAACTACTGCCACCAAAAAATTCCTGATATGGTTATTAACTAACTGTCTTCTTTTATTGGAAATCAGGGCTCATCTTACTAATTTTCACATCAATTAATCCAATCAAATCGTAAATAAATCGGATTTTAAATGCTTGAACAGCAAAGAACAATAGCTAAGCCTGTTTCAATAACTGGAATTGGACTTCATACTGGAACTGAATGCAAACTTACCTTTAAACCTGCACCTGAAAATCACGGAATAAAATTTATCAGAGCGGACCTTGGCGGCAGACCTGAAATACCAGCTATAGCTGAAAATGTTGTCGATGTTTCCCGCGGAACGACAATTGGGATTGGTGAAGCTAAAGTTCATACAGTTGAACATGTTTTAGCAGCGATTATGGGTCTTCAAATCGACAATATAATTATTGAAGTTGAAGGAATTGAGCCTCCGGTTGGTGACGGCAGTTCACTTCCTTTTGTTGAAGCGTTGCAGAGCGCAGGTTTTGAGCAGCAGGAAGCTCCGAAAGATTATCTTGTGATTGATCAAACAATTATGCATCACGAAGATGACAGGCAGATCGATATTGTTGCTCTACCGCTCGATGATTACCGTGTCACAGTTATGGTAGATTATCAGAATCCGGCATTGGGCAGCCAGCATACCGGCTTGTTTGATTTTGAAAAAGAATTTGCTTCAGAGTTTGCACCTGCAAGAACTTTTTGTTTCTTAAGTGAAGTTGAAGCCTTAGCAGATCAGGGATTGATAAAAGGCGGTGATATAGATAATGCAGTAGTAATTGTTGATCATAAGTTAAACGAACAGCATCTTTCCGAACTTGGTAAAAAAATTGGTGTGACACAAAAATTTGTTCTGGGAGATAACGGAATTTTAAATAATAAGCAGCTTCGATTCAGGAATGAACCAGTAAGACACAAATTACTTGACCTTATTGGCGATCTCGCACTGATTGGTGCACCGTTGAAAGCGCAGATACTGGCTGCTCGTCCTGGACACAAAGCTAATGTTGAATTTGCAAAGCAGGTGAGAAAATTATACCAGCAGAAAAAGATCGTAAAAAAATATCAGATAGTTAAAAAAGAAGGTGTAGTTTTCGATGCAAATGCAATTGAAAGAATTCTTCCACACCGTTATCCATTTCTGCTGGTTGATAAAATAATCGATCTTGAAGTTGATAAAAAAGTTATCGGTGTAAAATCAGTAACTACAAATGAACCATTCTTCCCGGGACATTTTCCTGGTAATCCGATAATGCCTGGTGTTCTGATTCTTGAAGCAATGGCGCAGACTGGAGGAGTGCTGCTGCTTGGTTCTATTCCCGATCCGCAGGATCATCTCGTCTACTTTATGCAAATAAATAATGCAAAGTTCAGGAAACCTGTTGTTCCCGGTGATCAATTATTTATGGAAGTTGAACTTGTGCAGAAGAAAAGCAAAGTGATTCTTATGAAAGGAAAAGCTTATGTTGATGAGGTTCTTGCTGCCGAAGCAGATTTTATGGCCGGCATTGTTGACAAGCCGAAGACAAATAATAATTCAAAATAAAAATGAAAAATATTCATCCTACTGCGATCGTTAGTCCCGAAGCAAAATTTGGGGAAAATTTAATTGTTGGACCATACGCCATTATTGAAGGTGATGTAGAAATTGGAAATGATTGTTCCATTGGACCACACGCAGTAGTATATAACGGAGCGAGAATCGGTAACAAGGTTAAAATTTCTCAGGGAGCGTCTGTTGCTAACCTTCCACAGGATTTAAAATTTTCAGGTGAACCAACTCTTTTTATTATTGGTGATAATACTGTCGTGCGAGAATTTGCAACTCTGCACAGAGGTACTAAAGAAACAGGCAAATCACAGGTTGGAAAAAATTGTCTGCTGATGGCCTATAGTCATGTACCTCACGATTGCGTAATTGGTGACAATTGTATCATTGCTAACTCTGTGCAGATTGGAGGACATTCTCATATTGAAGATTGGGTGATTATCGGTGGTTTGGCTGGATTACATCAGTTTTCACGTGTTGGCGAACATTCCATGATTGCAGGTGCGGCTAAAATAACACAGGATGTTCCGCCGTATATTCTTGCTGTGAATGATCCGGCCGAATTTGGAGGACTTAATGTTGTTGGATTGAGAAGAAGAGGATTTAAATCTGAAGATATTCAGATGCTCAAGGAAGCCTACAGATATTTATATGATAAATCTTTGAATGTTACCCAGGCAGTAGAAATCATAGAGTCCAAATTTGGTGGTAATAATTATGTCCGGAAAGTATTGAACTTTTTAAGCGGCACGAAAAGGGGAATTGTTGGTAAATGATCTGGCGCTTTTTAAATACCGGTTCAAATACCGGCGATTTTAATATGGAATTTGATCTTGAGCTTGTCAGAAATTTTTCCGGTGTGCCTGTATTAAGAGTTTATCGCTGGCAGCCTTACTGTATTTCTCTCGGCGCGAATCAGGATTACAATTCTATTGATCAAAAAAAAATATCTGATGATGGTTTTACTGCTGTAAAAAGACCAACAGGCGGCAGAGCAATCCTTCATGCTGAAGAATTGACTTACTCAGTTGTCTACCCTGTCTCTGAAGACAAAACACCAAAACAAATTTATCGTGAAATTAATCTTGCATTGCGAAAAGGATTAATTAATTACGACACTGTCTTTGAAAAAATTGAACTTGAACATTCACAGCCTCATTTTCCGTCTTTCTACAAAGATTCAAAAAGTACATTGTGTTTTGCAGTTTCCGCGATGAACGAACTAAATTATGAAGGGAAAAAAGTTGTCGGAAGCGCGCAGCGCAAAATTGGAAATGTTATTCTTCAGCACGGATCTATTCTTTGCGGTAATTTTCATAAAAGGATAATTGATTATCTAACTCTTCCCGGTGAAAAAATTGAAGAGTTAAAATTAGAAATTGAACAAACAACTACTGAACTTGAGGCGATAATCAACGAGAAGATTGATTATCAGGTGTTAGCCGGTTCGATCAAGAAGGGATTTGAAAATCACTTTAATGTTAAGCTGCAAGAAGAAATATTTACAGAAAGTATTTCACAGGTAAACTAATGTCATCAGAAAAAGAAATAAAAAAAGTTACTACAAAAGCTCTCGATATTTTAAAGAAGAAAAAAATTAAGATAACTGCTCTTACCGCTTACGATTTTATCACCGCAAAAATTCTGGATGAAGCAGGAATAGATATAATCCTTGTCGGAGATTCGCTCAGCAATGTTTTCCAGGGTAATGAAACCACTCTGCCGGTTACAATGGATGAAATGATTTATCATACAAAGGCAGTGACAAAAGGAGTTAACCGTGCAATGGTTGTTGTTGATATGCCTTTTATGTCATATCAGCTCGGTGCAGATGATGGTTTCAGGAATGCCGGAAGAATTTTGAAGGAAACTCATGCAGCGGCAGTTAAACTGGAAGGTGGAAGACGTGTTGCAGAAACTGTAAGAAAGATAACTGAGAATGGAATTCCTGTGATGGGTCACATTGGTTTAACTCCGCAGAGTATTCATCAGTTTGGCAGTTACAGAGAGCGAGGCACAACAAAAAAAGAAGCTGAAGAAATTTTTCGTGATGCAAAAGTTCTTGAAGAAGCTGGAGCATTCTCAGTAGTCCTCGAAAAAATTCCGGCATCACTTGCAAAAAAAATCACATCCTCGTTATCGATTCCAACAATCGGAATTGGTGCTGGAAAATATTGTGACGGACAAATTCTCGTTACTCCGGATATGCTTGCACTGAACGTTGATTTTCATCCGAGATTTGTAAGACATTATTCAAAACTGGCAGAAGAAATTAATAAAGCTGTTAAGTCATACATAGTGGATGTTAAAAAAAGCAGCTTCCCATCAGCGGACGAAAGTTATTAATTTGGATATGGTTTTTGCAATAAATTCCATTTTTCAAAAAACATCTTTATACATTTCTGTTTTTCTACTATTCATTTTTTTATCCGTTGAAATTCTCTCCCAGGTAGAATCCGAAATATTTCTGAAAGGTGCTGCTATTACTGACATAGCAGAAGAGGAAGGTTTTCTGTGGGTTTCAACTTATGGACAGGGAATTTACCGTTATTCAATCGCTGATGGAAAATGGACAAACTTTTCTACTAAAAGCGGAAACCTGAGCGACGACCTTTTCTACGCAATTGAAGTGAGCAAGAATTTTGTTTGGGCAGCATCGGTAGAAGGATTGTTCACATTTACAAAGAAGGGCGGACGCTGGGATAAACGAAAATTTGCCCAGGGCGGTGAATTCGGCAACTGGATTCGTTCTCTTAAATTTGACCCATCACAAAATGTTTTGTGGATAGGAAGATTCAGAAACATTACTCGATTCGATCTTAAAACAAGAAACTACCAGGACATCAGTCGTATCCAGGGGAATGATCAGAAATCAAATACAATCAAATCGATTGAACTCGATGGCGACAGCTTAGTCTGGTTTGGAACAGAATCAGGTGTTCACATATTCAACAAAAAAAAGAAACATACTGATCCATCTGCATGGAGATATTTTTCAAATAAGTCCAAAGCATTTAAAGAAGAAGGCAAAACAGTTTCAGTTTCTAAAATTCTTTTCGAAGGAAGAAACATCTGGTTTGGAACCGATGAATTCATAACTGCTGAAGAACCGGATTTTAATCTTGGCGGAGTTTACATTCACGACCGGAGAATTAACTGGGACAGGATATATAAACGCGATGGTCTCGGAGGTAATGGAATATATTCTCTATGCAGGATTGGTAATTATATCTGGGTCGGTGTTTATGAATTTGACAAGCAGAAAAAACTTGAGTATGGAAAGGGTTTATACCTGATCAACAGAATTACCAAGCAGGTGATACCTGTTGACCTTAATGAATTGGACATTACATCTTCTTCAATTTTATCATTTCATTTCGACGGAAAATATCTCTGGATTGGAACAGGCGAAGGTCTGGCAAGACTGAAGATTGACAACCGTCTCGCAGTTTGGCCAAAAAACAAATAATTCCCGCCTCAATCTGAATCAATAAATTTTGGCATAAATTAATCCCGAAATTTCTCTGATATTTTAGTTTACTCTGGCAATTAATTTATTTAATTTTAAAATAATCAGGGTAAAAATTAAGGGTGCATTATGAAGAATATTCTCAAATTCTTGCTGGCACTTGGGGTTTGCACATCTGCCTTCGCTCAAATTAAGGAAGTTACCAGGCTTCCCGTTCAGGATATCTCACAATCAATCAAAGAATCTGCACCGGTATGGATATCAGAAGATGAAATAATCATTTTCTATGTTAATCCGGAAATGGATACAATCTTCTCATCAAAAAGCACCGATAGGGGCATTAGCTGGCAGGATCCAAAAGTTGTCCAAGAAATAAATCTATTAACTATTCAGGATGCAATTTATCTTACTGCATTGAAAACTATATCAGGAAGGATATTGTTTGCCTGGTCCGTTATGAATGAATCAATGAAATTAATTTATTCTGATAATTTAGGAGAAAGTTGGTCTGAGCCATTGAGTATTATGGGTGGTGGATCACAACCTGTTTTCCAGAAAAGTTCGAGGTTCTTAAATATTACGCAATGGGAAAATGGCGAAATTTGTCTTTGCTTTTGGAACCATTGGGATAGTAGAAGTTTTTACAAAATGAGTTTAGATGATGGAACCAGTTGGAGTGTTAATGCATTTTGGTTCCCCCCGACAGCCGTTTATGGAACGAGAGAATTATCGATAATTTCTGTCGGGCCAAATTCACTCGTAGCGGTCTATGAAAGAATCGTGCAAAATTTTAGTGGAATTTATTCTCGCATCAGTTCAGATTATGGCTTGAATTGGTCGGACCCTATTGTTATAGCAGACCAGGTTTATCACGAAGGAAGACCAAAGGTTTTGGAATTAGCAAACGGGAATATCATTGTGGTATATCAGAGAGATAATATTACAGCAGCAACGAGCTCCGGTGATAAAGATATCTACTATAAAATAAGCAGTGATAGGGGAGTAACCTGGTCAGAAGAAATCCAGTTTACTAGATACATTGGCGAAGACAACTCACACAGCATTTCAACATTTAACAATAAATCCTTCATTTCATTTGCTACTGAAAGATATTCCGAAATTATTCCGACTGAGTTCCATCACAATATAGCATACGGAATATTGCAGGAATCCGAAGAGAAATTCACCCCGCCGAAAGTTTACCACGCATATGCACAAGAAGAGTTTAGGGATTATGAAAATGAATCCTTTGTCCTTAAGCTCACGGTAATTGATGATGAAGCGGTAAAGTCAGTAACGGTTGTGATTGATGATTCAGTTTATATCGGGCAGGCTTTTGATGACGGGTTGCACGATGACGGAGAAGCAAATGACTCAGTTTTTGCTAATACTTTTCCGTTGTTTAATCACAGGTATATTAATGGTTATAATTTCAGTGCGAATAAAATAGAACTGCCAATGAATCATTCCGGATTACTTGCGGATGTGAGTATGGAATATAATCTAGAGGTGAGAGTGCTTTCTTCAGATTATGAGAACAATCAGTCTACTTATAAAAGTGATATTTCACTTGTGGGGATAGGATCGCTGGGTAAATTCGAAGAAGGAGAATTTCTTTTTTCGGGAGGATTTTATCTTTCTGGTTACACAAACGGCACAATGTGGTCTAATGGTGTGGCCTCATCTTCACTGGTAGAAGATTACATACCGGGAATGGTAGGCTCTGATCCGGAAGATCCCCTCTCTGGAATCTATGTTGTCAGAAAAGACGATCTTCCATTTGGTTCATCATGGCAGGATTGGAAAAACGCTGTTTCACTTGGCGCTGAATTTTATGATGGTGATGGAGACGGTATTTATAATCCTGTTGATAAAAACTGGAACGGCACGTGGGATTTGAATGAAGATATGCCTCCATTAATTGGCGATGTGATTGCCTGGTGTGTCTTTAACGACGGCAGACCAGCATATCAGCGCAGATGGCAATCAGAACCACAAGGAATAGAAATAAGGCAAACACTTTTTGCAATAAATGATCCAGAATTAGAAAATGTTATTTTCATTAAGTACAAAATTCTGAATACGGGTTCAGCAGCTGAGATAATGGATTCAGTTTATTTTGGAGTTTGGGAAGACGCAGATGTAGGAGATGCAAACGATGATATAGTTGGCTGTGATACGTTACTTCAATCAGGTTTTTACTATTCTGATGTACCGGATTGGGTCTATGGCGATAATCCGCCTTCTTTCTTTACCTCCTTATTACAAGGACCTATAATTAAAACAGGCAATACATTTGATACCGCTTATAATTTTCAAGGAACTTTGATTGGTGTTGAAGAAATCGTAGGTGCTTTAAACTTGAATATTACTTCGCACACTTTGACGATTGGCGGTGATCCCGATCTTAATGATCCTAATGATGCAAATGAAGCAAGAAATTATCTCGAAGGTCGGACAAGGACAGGTTTTTATCCAGATCCCTGTACATTTCTTTATTTTGAAGTTAAAGGTGGAGTTGATTGTAGTGAAATCAATCCCAGGTTTTGGGTTTCAGGTGACCCTGTTACTGATATTGGTTGGTTGAGCTCACAAAATCGTGATTGTAGGAATATAGTCAGCACAGGTCCATTTCAATTAGAAAAAGATAAACCACAGGAAATAATTATTGCTTATGTAATTGGCAGAGGAAGCGATCCATTGAATTCTGTTACAGTAGCAAGAGAAAATGTTCAGAGAGCAATACAGGAATACGAAAGTAATTTTGCATCGATTACTTACACACCGCCGCCTGCAACAAATCCTGTAAACAGTTATGTGCTTTACCAGAACTACCCCAATCCATTCAATCCAACGACGACAATAAGATATGAGCTTCCACAAGATGGAGTAGTGACAATTGAAGTGTTTGACATACTTGGGCAAAAAGTAAAAACAATACTAAATGAATTTAAAAGAGCAGACAGGTATGAAGTAACATTTAGTAGTACAGGGTTAGCAAGCGGGGTTTACATTTATCAACTAAGAGTAAACGACTTCATCACAAGTAAAAAAATGATTTTGTTAAGATAAAAGTAATTATTAAATATTAATAAAAAATTGGAGGAAGAAATGAAGACAACGGTTTTCAAAAAAGAAATTCTTTTCTGGTTCTTCCTGACTTTCCTGATTAGCTATTCAGGGACATTCAGCCAGAACGTTGGTTCAGCGGCTTACATACAGGTAAATGATATTTATCTGCCTTTTAGCAACAAAGGTGTAATTGCAGATGTAAACATTGCTCCAAATGGGCAAGGTGGTCAATTTGCCGGAGGTATTTTTCTATTTTCATCGGGTTTCTGGCTAAGTGGATATTTAAATGATTCTCTGTGGGCAAATGGAGTTGCGTCTGCTAATTTAGTTGAAGATTATCTTGCTGGTACTGTTGGTATGGATCCAAACGATCCAAAAGCTTCAATCTACAAATTGACTTCTTCTGATATTCCTTTCGGACAAAGCTGGCAGGATTGGATCGATGCAGTCGATCTCGGTGCAGATTTTTATGATGGCAATAGTGACGGAAATTACAATCCAGTTGATCTAAATGGAAATAACCAGTGGGATCCGGATGAAGACAAACCCGATTTAATTTTAGATGAAACTTATTGGTGCGTTTTCAACGATGGACTTCCTGCAGATCAAAGGAGGTGGCATGCAGAACCACAGGGAATAGAAGTCAGACAAACAATTTTTGCTGAAGCTTCAACAGGTGCAATTAGTAATGCAGTATTTGTCAGATACAGAATTAAGAATACAGGATTAATCTCCGACACTTTAAAAGATGTTTACTTCAGTATGTGGGCTGATGCAGATGTTGGAGACCCAACAGATGATGTTTCAGGATGCGATACAATAAGACAAGGTGCTTATTTTTATGGTAATCAACCTGATGCTTCTTATGGTAACCAGGTTCCTTCATTTATGATGGATATGTTAACGGGACCTCTTTCTTATATTTCTGGAGAAACTTTTATAGATGTGAACGGAAATAACATTTTTGAAAATGGAATAGATACACCAATTGATACCGCGATAAATTATCTTGGACCAATTGGTATACGAGTGTACCCAGGTGCAAAAAATATTGCGCTCAGCTCAGCTATTACTTCTTTTAAAAATACACCAGGCTATAGTGATCCTGATACTAAAATACAAGTTCGTAATTATATGATCGGTCTTACTGAAAATGGTCTATTGCTTGATCCATGTACCTTTGCTTTTGGTGAGGTTAGGGGCGGAGTTGGTTGCAACTTAGTTAATCCAATATTCTGGTTTTCTGGTGATCCCGTGACTGATATCGGTTGGATTTGTATTCAAAAAGGAGATTTACGCGCTGCCGGAACAGCCGGACCATTCACTTTAGTCAAAGATCAGGAAGTAGAAATACTAATAGGATATGAAATTGACAGGGGCACAACACCGCTTGGAGGAATAACAGCAGTGAGAGCAGTTTCAGATGCTGTTCAAGTTTTTTATGAAAATAATTTTGGTTATCCAATTGTATCTGTGGATAATGAAATACCTATGATTTCCAATTTTAAACTTGAGCAGAATTATCCAAACCCATTTAACCCAAGCACAAATATTGGGTTTGTCATTGCGAGCGAAGCGAAGCAATCTCAACCGGTAACTTTAAAAGTCTACGATGTTTTAGGAAATGAAGTAGCAACTTTAGTGAATGAGGAACTTTCTGCAGGTGAATATGAAGTGACATTCGATGTAGGGGCAAGTCGTGACTTGTCCTTATCAAGCGGAATTTACTTCTATACTCTCCGTGCTGGGGAATTCGTTCAAACAAAGAAAATGGTTTTAATGAAGTAAATTTTTAATAGTTATAATGGAGGAAGAAATGAAGACAACAGTTTTCAAAAAAGAAATTCTTTTCTGGTTCTTCCTGATTTTCCTGATTAGCTATTCAGGGACATTCAGCCAGAACGTTGGTTCAGCGGCTTACATACAGGTAAATGATATTTATCTGCCTTTTAGCAACAAAGGTGTAATTGCAGATGTAAATATTCCACCACTTGGTTCGACAGGGCAATTTGCAGAAGGTACATTCCTATTTTCATCGGGATTCTGGCTAAGCGGTTACTCAAATGATTCATTATGGGCAAATGGAGTTGCCTCAGCTTCGCTAGTAGAAGATTATCTCGCCGGGACAGTTGGAATGGATCCGAATAATCCCAATGCAGCAATCTACAAACTCGCCTCATCTGATATTCCATTCGGACAAAGCTGGCAGGATTGGATCGATGCAGTCGATCTCGGTGCAGATTTTTATGATGGCAATAGTGACGGAAATTACAATCCAGTTGATCTAAATGGAAATAACCAGTGGGATCCGGATGAAGACAAACCCGATTTAATTTTAGATGAAACTTATTGGTGCGTTTTCAACGATGGACTTCCTGCAGATCAAAGGAGGTGGTATGCAGAACCCCAAGGTATAGAAGTCAGACAAACAATTTTTGCTGAAGCTTCAACAGGTGCAATTAGTAATGCAGTATTTGTCAGATACAGAATTAAGAATACAGGATTAATCTCCGACACTTTAAAAGATGTTTACTTCAGTATGTGGGCTGATGCAGATGTTGGAAATGCTGTTGATGACGTTTATGGCTGTGATACAATTCGGCAGGGAACTTACTTCTATAATAACACACCTGATCAGGTTTATGGGAACCAGGTGCCATCATTTATGATGGATATGTTAGCGGGACCTCTTTCTTATATTTCTGGAGAAACTTTTATAGATGTGAACGGAAATAACATTTTTGAAAATGGAATTGATACACCATTAGATACTGCAGTAAACTATCTGGGACCAATTGGGATTACAATTTTCCCCGGTGCAAAAAATCTGGATATAAATTCGGCAGTGTACCATATCGGTGGAGATCCTAACCTGAGAGAACCTGCAAATTTAACTGAAGCTCGAAACTATACTTTTGGATTGACCATAATAGGTCAAGTAGTAAATCCGTGTACCTGGCAATATGGTGAGGTAAGAGGTAGTGTTCCGTGCAATCTGGTTAATCCATACTTTTGGTGTTCCGGTGATCCCGTTACAGATGTAGGATGGATTTGTAATCAAAACCATGACGTTCGTGGAATGGGTTCAGTAGGACCTTTTGCTCTGATAAAAGATCAGGAAATAGAAGTATTAATCGGTTACGAAGTTGATAGAAGCACAACACCACTTGGCGGAATTACTGCAGTACGTGCAATCTCCGATGCCGTACAAGAATTTTATGAAAATAATTTTGGTTACCCGATTGTTTCTGTAGAAGATGAAATACCAATAGTAACGGAATTTAAACTCGAACAAAACTTTCCGAATCCATTCAATCCCAGTACAAAAATAAAATTTACAATCCCATCAGTAGAGAGGATCCCGCGGATCGTCTTTACAACATTAAAGGTTTACGATGTTCTTGGAAATGAAATAGCAACGCTAGTAAACGAAGAACTATCTGCCGGTGAATACGAAGTTGAGTTTTCACCAGAATCCAGTATCAAGAATCCAGCATCCGGAATTTACTTCTACACTCTCCGTTCTGGTTTATTCATTCAAACAAAGAAAATGATTCTCTTGAAATAAAAACAAATTAAACCTTGACAGCAATCTTGGGCGACTCATCGAGTCGCCCCTACAATTCAACATTTACGGGCTTTCTAACCTCTTCATTTATACTTATTTTAATTGTTAATTTTTGCAATAATCAGGTAAAAAATGGTTGATATTTCAAATAAACGACTAGATGAACTCAGGAAAAGCTTCGATGGAAAAAGAATCGCAGTCATTGGCGATATGATGCTCGATGGTTATTTCTGGGGAGATGTTAAAAGAATTTCTCCTGAAGCACCGGTTCCGGTGCTTGAAGTTGAAGATGAATTTTTCCGTTTCGGCGGTGCAGCGAACGTTGCTTTGAATATTCTAACTCTTGGTGGAATTCCCGTCCCTGTGGGTGTAATTGGTAATGATAATTATGGAAATATTTTTTCTTCATTGCTGAAAGAAAAGAAAATAGATCCTGCAGGAATAGTAATCGACAACGACCGACCAACTACAACCAAAACTCGTGTTATTGCTAACAATCAGCATGTCGTTCGAATAGATAAGGAAAGCAAAGCTTATATAAATAATAAAATCGAAGCTAAAATTTTATCCTATGTTGAAACTGATCTTAGTAAACTTGATGGAATAATTCTCCAGGATTACAACAAAGGAATCTTAACTCCTTCACTCATCTCTAAAATTATTTCACTTGCGAATAAAAATAATATTCTCATTACAGTCGATCCGAAGTTTGATAATTTCTTCGAATACAAAAATGTAACTGTCTTCAAGCCAAACAGAAAAGAAACTGAAACAGTACTTGGGATCAGAATTAAAGACGACAAAGACATTTCATCGGCGGGAAGAGATCTTCTGCACAAACTAAAATCAAAATATGTATTGCTTACTCTTGGTGAAGGAGGTATTGCTGTATTTGAAAATGATGACAAAGAAAGACGAATGCCTACCAAAGCAAGAAAAGTAGCTGATGTTTCTGGTGCCGGAGATACAGTTATTTCAACTTTAACCGTAGCACTTGCAGCTGGTGCAAATATTTATGAAGCCTGTTTCCTTGCCAACTATGCTGCGGGAATTGTCTGCGGTGAAGTCGGGATCGTTCCGATCGAGAAAGAAGCTCTCTTTCAAATTGTTTTAAAAGAAAATATATGAGCTCTGCAATTTCACTTCCAGAATTAAAGAAATCAGATCAAAGCTTAAAACTGAAGGGAAAAAAGTAGTCTTCACAAACGGAGTATTTGATTTGATACACGCCGGACACGTGGATTATCTTTCCAAAGCAAAAAATCTTGGCGACATTTTAGTTGTCGGTTTAAACTCCGATGATTCAGTCAGAAGAATCAAGGGAGATAAGAGACCAATTCTCAAACAGAAAGAAAGAACATTTGTTCTCGCTAATCTCAAACCAGTAGATTATGTCGTTCTGTTTGAAGAAGACACTCCCGAAAAATTAATTTCCGAAATTATTCCTGATATTCTTGTAAAAGGTGCGGACTGGTCAGTTGAGAAAATTGTAGGCAAGGATATCGTTGAAAAACACGGCGGAAAAGTTATGAATATTGAATTTGTAAACGATCAGTCAACTTCAAAAATTATTGAACTGATAGTTGAGCGTTATTCAAATTAACCGGAAGCGAAATGTTTTTCCGTAAAAAGTCGGATATAAAAAGACCACTCTTCAGGAGAATAATTAATTACTTCCTTGGTGCCGGAGTCGGACTTTTTGTGATTCTGCTGATTGCTTTCGGATACACACAAACATCATCATTCCGCAATTGGCTTAAAGATTTTATAATCGAGCAAGCCAACTCATCAACAAACGGAAAACTTTCGATTGGTAATTTGGACGGAACAATTTTCACATCTTTAATATTATCAAATACTGTATATACACTAGATCAGGATACAATTTTTTCTTCACAAAAAATTGAACTGAAAGTAAGTCCGCTGCGGGTTTTTCTTAAAACAATTTATTTACGCAAGCTTGAAATTGAAAACGCAAATATCTCGCTTCTTAAAGATGAAAATGGCGAACTGAATATTTCCAGAATTACTTCACCGGGAGAAGAAGAGGTTGAGGAAGTAAAAGACACTGTAACCACTTCGCAGCCATTCAGCTGGAAGATTGATGTTGCAGACCTGACTCTTAAAAACGTGAACTTCAAACATCAGACAATAGCAAACAAAAATAGTAACGTATATTATCCACAACCTTATATGGATGATTTGAGGCTTGAGAATTTAAATCTCTCACTCTCTGCTTCTGCAGATATCGCAGGAAACGAATACCAAATAATTATTTCTGAATTCAGTGCTTCTCCAAATCTGACTGGCTTTAAGCTTCTTAATTTGTCCGGAAATTTTGTTCTTCTCAGCGATATGGCGGGAGTAACTGATCTTAAAATTATTACCGAACGATCTTACATTTCACTGAATGCAGCAATCTCCGACTTTTATCTTTTTAACAGTGAAGAAGTTGATTTAAATAAGTCGCCTGTCAGGGTTGAAATGAGTGCAATGAATTTTGATTTCGATGATCTCACAAACTTTATTGATGGAACGGATATTCTGAAAGGCAGTATTGAAACTCACGTAACAGCGCAAGGAAATTTATCCGAGCTTGAACTTGAAAATCTCGAAGTGAAATTTAATGAAACGAATCTTAATGCATCGGGCTTTATTCAAAATGTGCTAGGCGGTGACCAGATGATGATAAGCGTGAAATTCCGTGATTCGTATATCAACCAGGATGATGTCACAAACTTGCTGCCTTCCATCGGAATTCCAACTTATAAAGATTATGGAGTTCTTCAGTTTGATTCACTCTCTTTTGAAGGAAAGCCTCTTGATTTCTCTGCTAATATGCTTCTTCAAACGGAAAAAGGAGGAATTAGCGGGCTGGTAAAAATGAATTTGTCAGGTGACGAAATTGAATATGATTATCAAATCAAAACCACTGATCTTAATCTAAAACCTGTTGCCGGATTGAATTCAAATCTTAATTTAACAGGCAGCTTAAAAGGGAAAGGTTTTTCGCCTGAAAATCTTGAAACATCAATACAAATTGAAGCAGATGAGTCAACAATTGAAGAAATATATTTCAGAGATTTTAAGATTAATGCTGATGGTTCTGACGGGATAATTAATACTGCGATTTCCTTCAATTCAGCTGAAACTCAAGGCAGCCTCGATGCTCAGTTTAATTTCGCAGACACGACTTCCACGAAATACAATTTTAATATGCTGCTTGCCGGATTCAACCTCGATGACTTTGTTAAGGAGAGCGGAATAAATACGGAACTGAATATTAAACTTACCGGAGACGGTGAAAATTTTGACCAGGATCGTCTGAACTTGTTTGCTATTCTCGAAATTGACAGTTCAAGGCTTGATGACATTAACATAGACAGCACAACTTTAATTGCAGATATCAGAAGCGGAGAAAAGAACAGAGTAATAAACATTATATCAGATTTAGCTGATCTGACTATTTCAGGCGAGTTCACATTGGCTGAAGCGATAGAAGTAATTTCGAATGAAATACAGCTTGTCTCGAATTCAATACAAAATAAAATTGAAAAAATTCAACCGCCGGATTTTAGGAAAATCAATACACAACCTGTAGTCAATGTTCAATCAAAAAATCTTGAAACTTATGAACCAGTAAAAAGGTTGGACGCCCAGTACCTCCTCGAACTAAAATCATTTGAGCTGCTTTCACTTTTTCTTGGCAATGCTGAAATTGAAGTTGACGGTGAAATCACGGGGAAACTTGCAGCGATTGGCGACACAACCATTTTAACTCTTGATACAAAAATTGATCAGATGAAATACTGGGATGGAGTTGAACTTTATTATTTATCGGATTTTGATTTCGCGGCTGAAATTAATAGTCAATTATATGCAGATACTTTTGATGGATTTTCCGCAGACATTAATGTGGATGCAAAAAGGATTTTTATCGGAGGCGAAATAAGTGATTTAAAATTCGATCTTAATTTTGATGGCAATGATGCACAAATTGGTCTTGATGTTACTTACGATTCAGACACAAAACTAAATTTAGCCGGAGGACTCTTTATTAATGAGGGTTTTGTTGATGTAAACTTTAACCAATTTCGTGTTAGTTATATTGATTTTGACCTTGCTAATGACAGCGATTTAAAATTCAGCTACTCGAATGACAGTTTCAATTTCGAATCATTTAAACTTGTGCACAATGGCGGTACTCTTGATCTGAACGGCATTTTATCGCTAAGCGGCACAGAAGATCTAAGGTTCAAACTCCAAACATTTAAGATTAAAGACTTAAGTACAAATCTTCTCGGTATTAGTCCCGATCAGTCTTTTGGTGGAGAACTTAATCTTGATTTCGTTATGACGGGTACAGCACAGAATCCTTTAATGAAACTGGAATATTCTATTGACTCGCTTAAAATTCAAAATTACAGTCTAGGTTCAATACAAAGCACTGCATCGTATGAATCTAAGCTACTTGAATTCGATGTGGATTTTCTCGCACTAAAAAATGAACAGCAGAATAAAAGCCTTGGCATCGAGGGCAGTCTTCCAATCGATCTTTCATTTTATGCAGAAAAGAGAAATACCGGTAGTGATGTTGTTGATATAAAGCTATTCGCTGACAATTTTGATCTGCGGTTTGCGGGCGGCTTTTTTCCGGGTATAAAAAATATGCGAGGATTGCTCAACGGAAATGTAAGTGTTTACGGTCCGTATGGAAATATTTTAAATGATGGTGAACTGACAATTACTAATTCATCTTTCATCCTCGAAGTTGTGAATCTGACATATCTTCTCGATGCTAAAATTAATTTTATCGAGAATAAGGTAATTCTGACCAGCCTTAATTTAAGTAATGAGAGCAATATGAGGGACGGAGGCACGATAACAGCATCAGGAGAAATTGCTCATCATAATTTTTCGATTGAAAATATAAATATGCGCGCTTCCGGCGAACTAAAATTATTTGATCAGCGTTCGAAGGCTGTCAATCCTTCACTTTATGGTGATATTGCTGTAAGGACAAACAGTGATTTAATCTTTACATCAACAAAAGAACGAAACTATCTGAACGTTGATCTGATTTTGAAGAATGGTGCTAACGTAACATATTCACCGACTCAATCTGCATTTTCGAATGAGAACGATAAATTCACTTATGTATTTTCTGCACCGGTTGATGAGGATATACTTGAGAAAGAAATAGATAGTCTTATTCTCATTGCTGAGCAGAAGAAGGAAGAGCTTGAATCAGAATCTGAAATACCGTTTGATTTTGATTTCAAAATTGAGGTTGAAAAAGAAGCAAAAGTAATTTTTGTTCTTTCAAGAGAATTCAAGCAGAATCTTACTGCTTATCTCGGAGGGAAAGTGGAATATTCTGAAATCAACGAGCTTCCGATAGCAAAAGGTGAATTAACACTGCTTGATGGATCCAAACTGGATTTTATTAAAACCTTCCAGGCGAACGGCAATATTAGATTTCTTGATGAGATTGATAATCCTTATGTCGATGTTACAGCGACTTATGAAAGTTTTTACAGTCCTGATACTGTTCGCACCGGTACAAATGAATGGGATGTGCGTATAATTATTAAACTGGAAGGACCTGCTAAAAGTATAACTGCAAATTTTCTACAGGACGAAAACAATATATCAGTTTACAGAAGCAGAAGGAACGCAAATCAATATGAGCTTGATGCAACCAAGACAGGATCAGATGCAATGTTTTTCATTATTGTGAATAAATTTCCTGAAGATGCATCGATGCAGGAATCTAACTTTGCCGCATCAACTGCAGCATCTCTCGCGGGCTCCATTGTTGGGTCAGTGCTAAATGAAAAACTTGGAGATGTAGTAAGAAGTGTAAATGTACAGCAAGTTGGTACAGAAACTCAGTTCAGTCTTATTGGCAAAGTAGCTGATTTCAGATACGAGATCGGAGGCACGTCTCAGGTCTTCCAGGATCTCAGCCGAGCAAATGTAAAAATTGAACATCCATTATTCTTCCCTAATTTTATCATACGGTTCGATAGAAGAGAACCGCCTTATCAATCATCAACCTACAGCGAAATGATCAATGAGCTCGGGTTGAAATATAGTTTTGTTTTTTAATGAAAAACCAGATCAAAGCTTTCTTTAAAGAAAATCCCAGCCGTTCCTTTAAATCGAAGGAAGTCGCAAAAAGATTAAAAATAAAGGATGACAGAACATATCTTTTATTAAAAAATGAATTACACAAACTGGAATCAGAACAGTTTCTTTCAAAGAATGGCAAGCGATACAAATTGTACACTCTTCCGGATTCCAACAGGCTGATAGGCTATTTTAATTTGAATGATGGCGGTTATGGATTTGTTACTCCCAAAAATTCAAAAACCGGTGACATATTTATTGCTGCCAGAAACATCAATAATGCATTTCATGGTGATAAAGTTGAAGTTGTTCTCTTCGCAAAGCAAAAAGGGAAAAACCTTGAGGACAAATAACCAAAATAATCGAGAGGAAGCGTAAGGAAATTGTTGGACAGTTGAAGAAGAGCAAATCTTTTTACTTTGTTACTCCGGATGATCCAAAGATTCATCGTGATATTTACGTTGACGAAAAAAGTCTGAAGGATTCCAAAACCGGAGACAAAGTTGCTGTTGGAAGTATTTCCTGGGAAGATAGAATGCTCAATCCGGTCGGTGAAATCGTTGAAGTAATAGGGAAAGAGGGGACACTGCAGGCTGAAGTTACATCGATTGCTCGTGAGTTTGGCATCCCGTTTTTATTTAAAGATAAAACTCTTGACGAAGCTGAAAGTATAAATATTGATATTACTGAGTACGAAGTAAACAAGCGGCTCGATTTCAGAGATAAAAATGTTTTCACTATTGATCCTGTTGATGCAAAAGATTTTGATGATGCACTTTCAATAGAAAAACTTGAGAATGGTAATTTCAGAGTTGGTGTTCATATTGCAGATGTTAGCCATTATGTAAAACAGGGAACATCAACAGATAAAGAAGCATCCGAAAGAGGGAACAGTGTTTACTTTGTAGGTAAAGCAATTCCAATGCTTCCTGAAAAGCTATCAAATAATATTTGTTCTCTGGTGCCAAATGAAGACCGGCTTACATTTTCAGTAATTTTTGAAATTACTTCCAAAGCTGCAATTCTTAATCATCAAATATCGAAAACAATAATAAACAGTAAACGAAGATTCACTTACGAAGAAGCTCAGCAAATAATTGAATCAGGAAGCGGTGATTTTTCAGACGAAATAAATCTGATAAATGAGCTTGCAAAGAAACTGCGGATACAGAGAATGAAATCGGGCAGTTTTGAATTCTTCACTCCCGAAGTCCAGTTTAAACTTGATGAAAAAGGATTCCCGATTGATGTCATCAAAAAAGAAATAAAAGAAAGCAACATGCTTGTTGAAGAATTTATGCTTCTCGCAAACAAGACAATTGCTGAACGAATTTTTTCGAGAGGTGATATTCCTTTTGTTTACAGGGTGCACGATTATCCCGATGAAGAAAAAATAAATGAGTTTGCCAGGTTCGTTAAGTCACTGGGTTATACTTTCAATCCAAAAGGAGGAAAAGCTGCCAGTCAATTCAATCAGTTGATGAAGCAAGTCCACAGAACAGAAGAAGAAGGAGTTATTAATGAGCTTGCTGTTCGTTCAATGGCAAAAGCAATTTATTCAACAAAAAATATTGGTCATTATGGATTAGGTTTTAAAAACTATACTCACTTCACTTCACCAATAAGAAGATATGCTGATCTTCTTGTTCACCGGATTTTAGACAAAACTTTAGTCTCAAAATCTGGAAGAAATTATTCTCTTGACCATTTAGATAAAATTTGCGAACATATTTCTGCGACTGAAAGAACAGCTATGGAAGCTGAGCGTCGTTCAGTTAAATTGAAACAAATTCAGTTTCTGCAGGATAAGCTTGGGGAGGAGTTTCATGCAGTAATTTCGGGGGTTGTAAATTATGGCATTTTTGTTGAATTAACTGATATTTTAGCAGAAGGATTGATAAGAGTAAGAGATTTGGAGGGAGATTTTTATGTTTTGGATGAAAAAAAATATTCATTAATTGGTAAGAGAACTAAAAAGCAATTTCGGCTGGGTGATAAAATTACAGTTAAACTTGTCCGGGTTGATACAGATAATCTTGAACTGGATTTTATAACTACAGCAGACGAATCAAACTGATGTTGAAAACGATATTAAAAATACTTACAATTTTGTTTTTTGTGCAGATCACTGTGTTTGCACAGTTTGGAAAGAACAAAGTTCAGTACAAATATTTTGACTGGTATTACGTCCAGACAAAACACTTCGATATTTACTTCAATAATAACGGCGAAACTCTTGCTGAGTTTACCGCCCATGCTTCAGAAGATGCGTTAGCAAAAATACTTGAGAGTTTTAATTACTCGCTGAATAATCGTGTAACGATTATTATTTACAACTCACAGAATGATTTTCAGGAGACAAACGTTACTGATTCCTATCTCAGTGAAGGAATAGAAGGATTTACAGAGTTATTCAAGAACAGAGTTGTAGTTCAATTCCATGGTTCGTATAAACAATTCAGACATCTGATTCATCACGAGCTTGTTCACGCAGTTATAAACGATATGTTTTATGGCGGCTCGCTTCAAAACATAATTTCAAACAACATTACAGTTCAGATTCCCCTTTGGTTCAACGAAGGAATGGCTGAGTATCAGGCTCTCGGCTGGGATGAAGATACAGATATGTTTATAAGAGATGCTGCGATAAATGAATATCTGCCGGACGTGGATAGATTATCCGGTTACTTTGCTTACCGTGGTGGTCAGGCGGTTTTTTATTATATCGCAAGAAGATATGGTAAAGAAAAAATCAGTGAGATTATAAATGCGATGAGAAGTCTTGGTAATGTAGACGCCGCATTCAAACAGACTATCGGACTTAACGTAAAAGAATTCAATGAGAGATGGAAAAAAGATATAAAACGCGTCTACTGGCCAGATGTTGAGACAACGCAGGATCCTGATGAATTTGCCAAACGATTAACTGATCCTGACGGAGAAGAAAGTTTTTATAATACAAGTCCTGCCATCTCTCCACAAGGTGATAAAATTGCCTTCATAACAAATCGTGATTTCTTTTTTAGTTTGTATATAATGGATGCGAATACCGGCGAAATCATTACAAAGCTTGCAGAAGGTAACCAATCTCCGAATTTTGAAGAGTTAAATATTCTGACACCTGGATTAACCTGGTCGCCGGATGGATCTAAAATTGCTATTGCGGCTTTAAGTCACGGCTACGATGTTATCTATGTTTTTGATGTGGAAGAAGAAGAATATATCACACTCCCAATTAAGATGGATGGGGTGCAAAGTGTCATCTGGTCATGGGATGGAAAGCAGCTTGCATTTATTGCTCAAAATTCAAAGCAGACAGATATTTACACTTACGATTTCGATACGAAAGAAATTAAAAATTTAACTGACGATATATTTACAGAAAAAGATCCCAACTGGTCCCACGATGGCAAAACAATTTATTTTTCTTCAGACAGAAACAGTTATAAAAATATTAAAGATGTGCCAGCCGGATTCAAAATTTATAAGCATGATTTTTCACAAATGGAAATTTATGCACTTAATGTAGAGACAAAAGAAATTCAAAGAATTACAGATCTTCCCAACAGTAATGAAACTACGCCAATAGTCAGTCCCGACGGAAGTAAAATTTTATTCATATCAGATCTGAATGGTATAAATAATATCTACAGGAAAAATTTAGTTTTCTCTTCTAATGACGATTTTGTTAATGATATAAAGGATCTTAAACCTGTCCCGGTTACAAACTCACAATCAGGTTTGTATCAATTATCTGCATCAAAAGATGGGAAGAAGCTTGCGTTCTCATCACTTTACAAATCATCGTTTAACATATTTTTGCTTAACAATCCTTTTGAATCAGAGCTTGACATTAAAGAATTGCCTTTAACCAAATACAGACAAGGTAAATTAGACCTTGATGCAGCTCCGTTAAATTTATCAGATCAGGGTGATGATACGGCAAAAGATAGTTCAGATTTTAATCCATCGAACTTCTTCACCGGAAGTTACACTGATACCACAAAAAAATATGGCGACTCTGTTACAGTTGATTTTGGAAATTATGTGTTCGGAACGGAACAGGTGGCAGTATCAGATGAAGAAGAGACCGATACTCTCGGTTTAATTGATAACCTTGATGAACGTGGTAATTTTAAGGTAAACAAGTACAGAATAAATTTTGCACCAGATCTTGTTTATGCAAATGCCGGATACAGTACGCTTTATGGACTAATCGGAACAACCGTTATTTCTTTCAGTGATGTGCTGGGGAACCATCGTTTGATTGGTGTTACTGGGCTTCAGGTAGATTTGAAGAACAGCGATTACGGTTTAGCTTATTATTATCTCGCAAAAAGAATTAATTGGGGAATTGAAGGATTTCACACCGCAAGATTTGTCCGTCTTTTGAGATTTGATCCACGAGGATTCTATACTTCAAATTTATTCCGGTATAGGAACTTTGGAATTTCAGGCTCAGCCAGTTTTCCATTAAACAGATTTTACCGATTCGATTTTGGAGCCAGTGTACTCAATGTTACAGGTGAAAACCTTGACAATGTATTAGAACCTACTGAGAATGTTACTTTCACTGTACCACAGGTAAGTTTTGTTCACGATAATGTTCTATGGGGGTATACCGCACCAATCCAGGGAACACGATACCGTTTTGATGTTTTTGGAAATCTTGGTGTCACTGATCCGAATAAGAGTTTCTATTCAATAATTGGCGATATGCGTACTTATTTAAGATTCTTCTATGATCATTCAC
Organism: bacterium; assembly: GCA_016716565.1. Classification (NCBI taxonomy): domain Bacteria; species bacterium. The sequence continues at coordinate 765,008 of JADJWC010000002.1, read as the reverse complement.
TTGCTTTAAGATTATCCGGAGGTTATTCAGGCGGTGAAAATCCACAACGATTTTTTATCGGAGGGACTGAAAACTGGATTAACAGAACTTTCGCAACAACTGAAGTTCCAATTGAATCAGCATCAGATTTTGCTTTTTTAACTGCAGTTCTTCCTTTAAGAGGATATGATTACTCCGAAAGAATTGGAACAAGATATCTCCTCGCAAATATGGAGTTGAGATTTCCTTTAATTCGTTACTTGCTCACCGGAGGTTTACCTCTTTTATTCAGCAATGTCATTGGTGTAGCATTCGTTGATGCAGGTGCTGCCTGGTACGATAATAGTAAAATCAGGCTCTTCTCGAGAAATAATGCCGGCAATATAATAACAGATGATTTACTTGTTGGAACAGGAGTCGGTGCGAGAGTTTACTTCCTTTATTTCCTGCTACGTTTTGATGTTGCCTGGGCATATAATGTTGAAGGTTTCTCCAGTCCTAAATTTTATTTTTCACTGGGCGCAGATTTTTAATTTCTGCTTAATTAAAAAATATTCGCTCGAACAAATTCAACTAAAAAATCATTCTTTACTTTTAGTTTCTGATTTTTTCTCCCCAGCTGGCGGTGTAGTGTTGGACTTACTGCTGTTTTTATTCTGAGAAGAATTACTCTTGTAGTCAGTTTGATAGAAACCGCTTCCTTTAAATATCGGACCAGCACCTGTCCCGATAATCCTTCTTAGTATTCCCTTACATTCGGGACATTCTTTTAATGGCTCAGCAGTCATGGGTTGGAAGTATTCGAATGTATAGCTACAGTTTGTACATTTATATTCATAAGTTGGCATTATTAATCTCTATTGTTACAAATCAAATTATTAAAGTAAGCGAATTTAATTTTTTTTCTCTAAATTTGATTAGTCATCTTACAAGTAGATTCAAAATAATTATGAATACGGCTAATTTCTATTCTTCTAAAAAAATAAAAATCTTTCTTTTACTGCTTCTTTCTGCAATAATTACAAGTTTTAACGGATGTCTGAACTATTACCAGGAAGTAACTCTTTATCCTGATGGCTCCGGTAAGATGAACATTGACTATTGGATGAAATTCACAAATGAAGAAAGCGAAAAAGTAGTAGAAAATCTCGGGATATTTAATCCAGATTCCATTAGGTCGGGTTTTCATTCGGCTTACAGTACTGTTGACGAAGTGAGCGTTTACAAAGACTCAACAGATTCAACCACACATGCCATCATTGAAGTTTCATTTACGCATATTGATTCATTAAACAAAACAAAAGTATTTGCCGAGTATAATTTTTCATTCCAGCAAAAGAGTAAAGATCAAATTATGTTCAGTCAGTTTATTCCGCCAATAGCAACAGGATTCGGAATAGACGCAAGTACTTTCAGCGTTACATACAGGTATAAAATTCCGGGGGATGTACTCTCACATAACGCTCAGGAAATCTCTGGAAAAACACTAACCTGGAAATACAAGCTCTCTGAAATAGGAGGAGGAAAAACGATTTCAGTTGTTTTTCAGCCTTATAAGCTAAAAGAAACACCAGCATGGATTTATTTTCTATCCGGTGCTGTATTGCTTTTAGTATTATTCTTTTTATTGAAAAAGAGAAAAAGCTAATATTTATCATTCAAAATCAGCTTATTACAACCTCATAAATTTATTGACATAACAATAGGCTTTACCTATATTTGTCCTCTATTTTTTTAAAGAAAATCCACGATTTTATGGCAACGAATGATTATATGATTTTTGCTGGAAGTTCAAATCTTCCGCTGGCAAAAAAAATTGCTACCAGAATTGGAAAGCCTCTAGGAGCAATTGAATTGAAACGTTTTAGTGACGGTGAGATTTGGGTTAAGTTTGGAGAAAATATCAGAGGATTGGATGTATTTCTGATTCAATCCACCAATCCGCCATCAGATAGCTGGATGGAACTGCTTATAATGATTGATGCAGCTAAGCGTGCTTCTGCAAATACTATCACTGCGGTAATTCCCTATTTCGGTTATGCAAGACAGGATAGAAAAGATCAGCCAAGAGTTGCAATAACCGCAAAACTTATGGCAAATCTTTTAACAGTAGCCGGTGCAAGTCGCATAATCACAATGGATTTACACGCAGCTCAAATTCAGGGATATTTTGATATTCCCTTTGACCATTTGTATGGTTCTTCTGTTTTTAAAGATAGAATTGAACTTTACAGAAAAAATCTGGTTGTTGTTTCTCCTGATGTTGGGGGAATCAAAATTGCAAGAGCTTATGCAAAATTACTTAACTGTGGCTTAGTTGTTATTGATAAAAGACGTCCTAAACAGAATCTGGCTGAAGTGATGAACATTATCGGAGATGTAGAAGGTAAAGATATTTTAATTGTTGATGATCTTATTGACACTGCAGGAACTTTTGTCGGTGCAATTGAAGCATTAAAAGAAAAGGGTGCTCTTGATATTTATGGTGCAATAACACATTCGGTGCTTTCCGGTCAGGCTTTGGAAAGAATCAGTAACTCTAAAGTAACAAAGCTTTTTGTAACTGATACAATAAATACACCGGGAATTGAAGGTGTGGAAAAAATTCAAACAATTTCTTCTGCGGAACTATTTGCTGAGGCGATTCGCAGAACATTTAATAACGAATCTATTAGTTCATTATTTCATATTGATAAAGGTTAACAGGAGTTGTAGCCAAAATGGAAAAAACAATGTTAAAAGCTTCGGAGAGAAAAGATTTTACAAAATCCGGAACCAGGAAAAACAGAAAAGAAGGTAATATACCAGGTGTCTTCTATTCAAAGAATAATAAACCACTACATGTAAGTGTAGCTGATAAAGCAATCAATCCGCTGGTATTCACTTCAAAGACGCATCTGATTTCGCTTGTGCTTGATGGCCATGAAGAATATGAGTGCATTATTAAAGATGTGCAGTTTGATCCTGTTACAGATAGAGTCATTCACTTTGATTTGCTGGGACTTACAAAAGGAGAAAAGATAAAACTTGAGATTCCGGTTCAACTCGTTGGTTCGCCGATTGGAGTTAAAGAAGGAGGAATCATTCAGCATGTAATGCATAAAATTGAAGTCGAATGTTTACCGCGTAATATTCCCGAACATATTGTAGTTGATGTTTCAGGCTTAAAGCTTGGCGATTCAATTCATATTGGTGATTTGAATATTCAGGATATTGAATTTACTGATCCAAAAGAATCGCTGGTAGTGCAGGTTACTCATGCTAAGATAAAAGAAGAAGCTGCCCCAACGGCTGAAGGTGCTGCCGAAGAGCCAAAGGAGCCTGAAGTTATATCTAAGGGTAAGCAGGAAGAAAAAGAAGAAGAATAAATTCCAGTTTGCTTTGCGGGTTATATTTGGAATTGGAAATCCCGGCATTCGGTATGAATATACCAGGCATAATGCCGGATTTTTATTGTTAGACTTCTTCGCTGAAAAGAGATCACTCAAGTTTAAATCTGCTCAAGGTGAGTACCTCGAAGCTGTCGGTTTTATTAATGATGAAAAATTTGCTTTGATAAAACCAGTTACATTTGTTAATAACAGCGGGATTGCTGCAAAACAGGTTCTGGAAAATTACGAAATTGAGTCTCAGGATTTTCTTGTGGTTAGTGACGACGTGAATTTAAAAAATTTTGCTTTAAGAGTTCGACTTTCGGGAGGAGATGGAGGGCATAACGGTTTAAGTTCAATCATTTACCATCTTGTAACAGATCAATTCCCTAGAATACGAATTGGAATCGGGGGTAATCCTGAAGACGTAGCTTTATCTGAATATGTCCTCTCAAAATTAACTGAAAGTGAATTGGACTTACTTAAAGAAACTTTTCAAAAAGGTACTTTACTAATTGAAGAATTTATCATCGGTGGTTCAAAAAAAATGCTGGAATCAAATAGTATTTTAATGAAATCAGAAAATCAAAATAATTCTAACCAAACTATTTAAAACACTAGGGAGAAAATTATGCCATCATTCTTTTATATTATTCCTTTCTTTGGAGTGATAGCACTTATATTTACGTTTTATAGATCATCCTGGATTAGCAAAAAAGATCCCGGTACAGAAAAAATGAAAAAAATTGCCAGCCACATATCCGAAGGTGCGATGGCGTTTTTGAAGTCTGAATACAAAGTACTTTCAATCTTCGTTATTTGTGTGGCGATATTACTTGCTATTTCTGCAGACCCCAATGACTCTTCACCATTAGTAGCAATATCTTTCATAGTGGGCGCACTTTGTTCAGCTCTTGCTGGATTTATTGGGATGAAAGTAGCAACCAAGGCTAACGTAAGAACTACAAATGCTGCGAGAACCAGTCTTGGTAAAGCACTTGAAATCGCTTTTGCAGGTGGCTCGGTTATGGGAATGGCTGTAGTTGGTTTAGGTGTGCTTGGACTTGGAATTCTTTTCGTGATTTACGGAGATTTATTTGGAGTGGGAGATGTTACAAATCTGCACAGAGTTATTACAGTTATAACAGGATTTTCGTTTGGTGCGTCTTCAATTGCATTATTTGCCCGTGTTGGAGGTGGTATTTACACAAAAGCTGCCGACGTTGGTGCTGATCTCGTCGGGAAAGTTGAAGCTGGAATTCCTGAGGATCATCCTCTGAACCCGGCAACCATTGCTGATAATGTTGGAGATAATGTGGGTGATGTTGCAGGTATGGGTGCTGACCTTTTTGAATCCTATGTCGGTTCAATTGTTGGTACAATGGTGCTTGGTGCTGCATTCTTTGGATTGCCCGAATTTCAGGGAAGCTTTAATGGGTTAGGTGCAATACTTCTTCCTTTGGCAGTGGCTGGTGTCGGAATAATAATGTCAATATTAGGAACTTTTTTTGTTAGAGTTAAGGAGGGTGGTGATCCTCAGAAGGCATTAAACCTTGGTGAGTTCGGCTCTTCATTTTTAATGATCGTTGCTTTGTACTTTATAATTGATTGGATTCTACCTGCCCGATGGACTTATGATGATCCATTGTACGGAACCACTTATGAGATCACATCACTAAATATTTTCTTCGCAACTGTGATCGGTCTTGTTGCTGGTGTGTTGATAGGAGTAATAACGGAATTTTTCACTGGATTTGGAAAACCACCTGTTAAGTCGATTGCAAGACAGTCATTAACGGGAACAGCGACTAATATTATAGCCGGCTTAAGTAATGGGATGTTCTCTACTGCAATACCAGTAATAATAATTGCAATATCGATCATTGCAGCTTTTTACTTTGGTGGATTATACGGAATTGCAATAGCAGCAGTTGGTATGCTTTCGAACACGGGAATTCAACTTGCTGTTGATGCATACGGACCGGTTTCTGATAATGCCGGTGGAATAGCTGAGATGTCAAAACTTCCTAAAGAAGTAAGAGAAAGAACAGATAAACTCGATGCTGTTGGAAATACTACAGCGGCGATAGGAAAAGGATTTGCAATTGGTTCTGCAGCATTAACTGCACTTGCATTGTTCGGTGCATTCATGCAGGCTGCAAATATCAGGACAATAGATATATCAAAAGCTGGTGTTATGGCTGGTTTGTTTGTAGGTGGAATGCTTCCGTTTTTGTTTTCAGCTTTAGCAATGAGTGCTGTTGGTAAAGCAGCTATGGCGATGATTGAAGAAGTAAGAAGACAATTCAAAAATATTCCTGCATTAACAAAAGCTCTTGCCATTATGAAGAAATACCATGGTAAAGAACAGAGAGAATGGTCTAGTGAAGATATTAAAACATTTGAAGATGCGGATGGGGCTGCTGAGTACGGTAAGTGCGTTGCAATTTCAACACAGGCTGCTATTAGAAAAATGGTTATTCCTGGTTTATTGGCAGTTATAACTCCTGTTCTGGTTGGTTTTGGTGGTGGAGCTGAAATGCTCGGCGGACTGCTAGCAGGTGTTACTGTAACCGGCGTATTAATGGCAATTTTTCAGGCGAATGCCGGTGGAGCCTGGGATAATGCTAAGAAAATGTTTGAGAGCGGATTTGAAGTAAACGGAGAAAAATATCTCAAAGGCTCTGACCCGCATAAAGCTGCTGTAGTTGGCGATACTGTCGGCGATCCTTTTAAGGATACTTCAGGTCCATCCCTGAATATTTTAATTAAGTTAATGGCTGTAATTTCACTTGTTATTGCTCCATTAATTAAATAGATTTGACGCCCAAAAGAATAGTATTTTTTATAAACCCTGCTTCTTTCAATACGATTGAGAGAGGCCTAAAGTCCAAAGGGAGATCTTTTATAAATGAATAATCGTGTATACGAAAGTGCCATTCTTATTAATGCAGCACTTGATGACGAAGCAATAAAAATTCTCATCTCAAAAGTCAAAGAGACTATTACAAACAACGGGGGAGACATACTTGAAATAGAAGATTGGGGAAGAAAAAGACTTGCTTACCAGGTTAAGAAAAGCAAGATCGGATATTATGCAATCTTCAGATTCAAGTCCCAGCCTGATCTGATCCCCAAGCTCGAAAGATATTATCAGTTAGATGAAAGTATTTTAAGATATCTAACTATCACGCTTTCAAAAGATGCACTCGAACAAATTGAAATCGATAAATCTCTGTTACCTCAGTTAGTAGAAGAAGTGGAACAAATACCTGTCGTTCCTCCGGAAGAAGCTGATGAGGATGATGTAGAGACACCCGTAACTGACGTATAAACAATAACTAATGATAGTATGGAGGATTAAACCATGGCCGATTTGAAAATGCCGGAAATTAATTATGTGATAGTCGCCGGCAACTTAACCAAAGACCCGATCTTTAGAGAAACAACTAATAAGACACCAGTTGTCAATTTTTCTTTGGCTTCAAACAGAAGATTTAAAGACAGCAGTAACCAATGGCAGGAAGACGTTTGTTATGTTGGGATTGTTGCCTGGAATAAACTTGCAGAAAGTTGTAAAGAAAGACTAAAAAAAGGTTCAGCAGTTTTAGTTGATGGTGAATTGCAGAGCAGAACTTGGAAAACCGATGATGGTCACAACAGAAGCATCGTTGAAATAAAAGCAAGAAGAATTCAATTTTTAAATAAAAGAGGAAAATTTGTAGATGCAGAAGTGCTTGAAGAGGATGATAATTCTGTAGTTACAGACGAAAATGATGTTGATTACACAGAGGACTCATTTGATAAATTCCTTTCAAACGAAGAATCTGATTTAATGAAGGATAAATAATTATGATGACTCAAAAGAAAGAAATAAAAACAAAAAAAATCTGCCGTTTTACACAGGCGAAAATAAAATACATTGATTATAAAAATGTAAAACTACTTCAGAAATTCGTCTCTGAGCAGGGCAGAATTATTCCAAAAAGAATTACAGGAACAAGCTCAAAGTATCAGCGACAGCTTGCTATTGCTGTTAAAAGAGCTCGTCATATGGCTTTGCTGCCATACGTTTCTGAAAGTATCAGATAGCAAAAGGAGATAAGATGAAAGTAATACTAAGACAAAACTATGAGCCCCTTGGTCAGGTGGGAGATGTTGTTGACGTTAAAGACGGTTATGCGCACAACTTCCTTTTACCGAGAAAGATAGCATACATTGCCCTCGATGGAAATTTAAGAGCACTTGAGGATGAGAAAAAAGCCGTGCTTAAGAAAGCTAAGCATGAGTTGCATGCTGCCGAAAATCTTGCAACCGAATTGGAAAAAGTATCCATTACGATACCCGTTCAAGTTGGTGAAGAAGACAAGATTTTTGGAACCGTCACTTCTCAGATGATTGCTGACAGTTTAAAAGAAAAAGGTTATGAAATTGATAAAAGAAAAATTGAAATTGATGAAGCTATTAAAACACTTGGTATTTACGGTGTAAATGTAAAACTGCATCCAAGCGTAAGTGCAAAAGTGAAAGTCTGGGTTGTTAGAGAGTAGACATTTTTGATATGCAGAAAAAAAGGGAAGCAATTTGCTTCCCTTTTCATTTTAAATATTTGACTTGCATCAATTAACTTTAATTTTTTTCTCCCTGATCACCTTTGCAAGATCAGCAGTTCCGTTTTTACTTATTGTCTTTAACGATTTAGCGGATAATTTGACGGTAACTTCGCGGTTCAATTCCTGAACCCAGATTTTTTTCTTCTGCAAATTGGGTAAAAATCTTCTTTTAGACTTATTATGAGCATGCGATATACTGCTGCCGTATCTGGGACCAACTCCTGATACCTGACATTTTCTGGCCATTATTTACTCCTTTTATATCAAAAACTTTGAAATTTTGAGCGCTAAATATAAAGATTTTTTTCTTAAACAAAACTTTATTTTGACAATATTCATTGTACTTTAATTTTATTGAAAAATCATCTTTTGAATTGAAAAAGTCTGGTAAAGTTTTATCTTAGCGCCTATATTTTACTTCTTATCAATAATTATTTACTATGGTAATATTACGAGGTTCTTATGGACTATTATGAATTACATCCTGTTAATCCTGAGTTGAGGTTTATTAACAAAGCTATAAATATTCTTAAAGAAGGTGGTGTGATTATTTATCCGACTGATACAGTTTATGGTATAGGCTGCGATATTTTTAATAAACAAGCGTTAGACAGGGTGAAGCAAATTAAAGGTAATTCGGATATCAAATTGCTCAGCTTCATTTGTCCAAACCTAAAAGATATTTCCAATTACGCCAGAGTTTCCGATTATGCATATAAGACCATGAAAAAATTGCTGCCTGGTCCATACACTTTTATTCTCCCCGCAGCTAAAAATGTTCCCAAAAAATTATGGAGTAAAAGGAAAACTGTTGGAATCAGAATTCCTGATCATCCAGTAACTTTAAAGATTGTTGAAGGATTGGGGAATCCAATTGTAAGCACGAGCACAACTACCCGTAAAGGAGAGTTACTTATCGATCCGATGGAAATTAGATCTGTTTTCGATTTTCAGGTTGACCTGATGCTTGCATCCGGTAATCTTAGCGGAAAACCATCAAGCGTTATTGATCTTAGCGGTGATGAACCGGTAATCGTTCGTGAAGGTGCTGGCGATATTTCGTTATTTGCCTGATTATTTTTCCTTCCTTATTACCTGTGTTGATGAAGCCTGATATAATGGAGTTAATATTACCTGGTTGATGTTTACATTTCCCGGTCTTGTAGCACAGAACAAAACAGTCTCTGCTATATCTTTTGGGATTAATGGTTTAATTCCTGTGTAAACTTTTTTTGCTCTTTCTTTGTCTCCCCTGAACCTTACAATGCTGAATTCTGTTTCGACCATTCCCGGATCGACACTTGTTACTTTTATTCCCTGATCCAGTACGTCATAACGAGTTGATTGGCTTAATGCTTTTACAGCAAATTTTGTTGCTGCATAAACATTTCCGGAAGGATATACATCATGTCCGGCTGTTGAACCGATATTAATTATTTGCCCTTTTTTTCTTTTGACCATCAAAGGGAGGACGTGTCTTGTTACATAAGCCAATCCTTTAATATTTGTATCGATCATCTCATCCCAATCATCTTTTTTGCCTTCGTGGATTTTATCCAGTCCGCGTGAAAGACCTGCATTGTTCACAAGTATATCAATCTTTTTCCAGCTTGTATCTAGTGAATTAACTGCTTTTTCAACTTGATCGTAATTCCGAACATCAAGTTGAATACACTTGACTTTAATTCCATGATCTTTTTCTAATTTCTCTGCAAGTGATTTCAATCTTTCGATTCTCCTTGCAGTTAAAATCAGGTTTGATTTTTCTCTTGCAAATACTTCTGCGCAGGCTTTTCCGATTCCTGCAGAAGCACCTGTAACAAGTGTTAATCTATTCTTTAATAATTCCATAAAAGATTAATATGATTTTTAAATGTTGTACTCAAAATAACTTATTCATAAAATCTTCACAACAAAAAATCCAAACATAAAATTTGGGTATTTCAAGAAATTGCTTTTTTGTAATCTACTTTAAGTAAATCATTTTTTTTGTTTGAACAAAATGACCTTCCTCACCCGAAGTTGAAATCTTATAAAAATAAATCCCCGAAGATATTTTTAAGTTTGTCAATGCAGGATTAAACTCGAAAGCATAACTTCCAGTAAGTTGTTCTTCGTTTACTAAAGTTGTAATCTCGTTTCCAAGAACATCATAAATTTTAAGTTGAACATATTGTTTGCTGTTTATTTTGTATTCAATATTTGTTAGTGGATTAAAAGGATTTGGATAGTTCTGGTATAACACAATTTCATTCGGTTGAATTATTTCACCAACTGAATTTATACCTCCTCCGTTGGATGTAAATAATATTGCACCATTGTCACCAACTGAATAGCCAATAGAATCATATCGAAAGCTTATCGCATTGAGAGAGTTTGTAATACTTGTAAATTGTTGTGTCCAATTATCACCGTGATCAATTGATTTGAATATTTTTCCGTCGCTGCCGCAAACAAATAATATTTCATTTAATGCTTTGATATCATTTGGAATATATGGTCCCGGAACAAAAGAATAAATTGGTCCCCATGTTGTATCAGAATCGGTTCTTCTTAATAACAGTGATGCTGGCCCGGGATTTCCATTCCAACCAACTAAATATTGATTATTATCGTAAAACTCTCCACCAGTTAAAATATCCCATGCCGGAATTATTGGATTTTCATATATATTCCAAGTAGTTGAAGGAAAAAAAGAAACTCCAGTATTGTATGTTGTTGCAATATAAGCTAAAGGAGCATGAATACTTGGCGAATCGTAATTGAATCCAACTGCTATTAACGGCTGTGTAGGAAAAATTAGAGTAAGGTTCCATGTGTTTCCATCATCTGATGAATAGAGGATGTAGCCATTTTCATCACCGATAATAATATTTGGTCCCCCAAAATAAATTTCCCTATAAGAAACATTTAAAAAATTACTTAATGAAATTGTAGAATTCCAATTTCCCCCGCCATCAGTCGTTCTGCAAATAACTTCGTTGCCAACAGCAATTCCATTTTCATTATCACGGAAAGAAACTGCATTTAATCGATTTGGTGTTCCGCTGTTTATTGAGATCCATTCACTACCGTTGTTCGAAGTTTTTAGAATTGTTCCATTGTTCCCAATTACAATTGCAGATGTTTGATTTAGAATAAACACATCATTTAAATTTTCAGTTGTTCCGCTGTTTTGTGTTTGCCATTGTGGAAATAGTAGTGAATTGAAAGCTGATAAAACGAGAAGAAGTGTAAAATATTTCATTTTAAATCTCCTTTTTTATTAATTGTTAAAAACTCCCTCTATTTTTTCACCGCAGGATTTACAAGCTCCATTTACTAATTTGTTTGAAATAACTGAATGCCAGTCTCTCTTAATTAATTTTTCATTGCAGTTTGGACAATAAGTTGTTTGTCCTTCTGTGTTGTGAACATTGCCAACATAGCAATACTTGATTCCCAAATCCATCGCAATTTTTCTTGCTCTTGTAAGAGTTTTTTCGGGGGTTCTTTCTTTATCTCTCATTTTAAAGTCAGGATGAAAAGCAGTGAAGTGTAATGGAACACTATCTCCAAGATTTTTGAGAATCCAGTCACATTCTTGGTTTACTTCTTCAGCAGAATCATTCTCATCAGGAATTAGTAATGTTGTTATTTCAAACCAAACATCAGTTTCGTTTTTTAACCAGACGAGCGTGTCAAGCACATCATCCAAATGTGAATAAGTATTTTTCCAGTAAAATCTTTCAGTAAATCCTTTCAAATCAACATTGGCCGCATCAATGTATTTATATACATCCTTTCGTGCTTCTTTATCAATATATCCTGCTGTTACCATCACAGACTTTATTCCTTCTTCTTTTGCAATCTTCGAAATATCAATTACATACTCACCAAAGATTGTCGGATCGTTGTAGGTAAAAGCAATTGAAGGTGAATCGTATCGTTTAGCCAGATTCACCACATCCTCCGGTGAAGCTTCAAATGAATTGAGATCATCAAGTTTAGCTTTGCTCATTGACCAGTTCTGACAAAACTTGCATCCGAGATTACAGCCTGCTGTACCGAAACTTAAAATTGTTGAACCGGGAAGGAAATGATTGAGTGGTTTTTTTTCGATTGGATCAATAGCAAATCCGGTTGGCCTTCCATAACCGATTGAATAAAGTTTTCCACCAATGTTTTGCCTTATATAACAGAAGCCTGGCTGGCCATCTCCAATTTTACAATATCTTGGACAAAGAGTGCAAAGGATTTTGTTTCCTTCTGTTGGTTCCCACCATTTTGCTAAAACTTTATCCATCGTATTTACATTTTACTTTTAGATTACATAACCTCAAAGTGAAGAAAATCGCTTCTGCCTTTTTCAGAGAACGGTGCGCGGGATAAAAATATAACAAGCTCTCCTTTATTTACAAGTCCCGCGTTCAGTATTAAAATTTTTGCTTCTTCAATTGCCGCGTTTTGTTTATCAATTTTATTTATGAAAAGAGAATTGACTCCCCAGCGGAGACAAAGATTATTCATTGTCTCGAAACTGTCTGAAATGGCGATGATTTTTGCAGCAGGACGAAACTTTGCCAAGCCTCTTGCTGCTCTTCCCTTATATGTGAACACAACGATTGCATTTGCTTTAATTTGTTCCGCCACAGAGGTTATTCCTTTCAGAACGGAATCAAATAAATTTTCCTCCAATGCTTCCGGTATCTGGAATTTTAAATTTTCATTCAAGATGTAATGCTGTTCGGCATTAATGATGATATCATTCATCATCTTGACTGTTTCTACTGGATACTTACCAACAGAAGTTTCACCGCTGAGCATAACGACGTCGGTTCCATCCCAGACTGCATTAGCCACATCTGCTGCCTCGGCGCGTGTCGGTATTGGTGAGTTTATCATTGACTCAAGCATCTGTGTTGCAGTAATCACCAGCTTACCTGTTTCATTGCATTTTTTAATAATCTCTTTTTGAATGACAGGAACTTTTGCCGGAGATAACTCAACTCCGAGATCACCACGAGCTACCATAATTCCATCAGAAGCATTTAAAATAGAATCGAATGAATCTATCGCTTCTTTCTTTTCAATCTTTGCGATGATGGGAACTGGCGTTCCTTTTTTGTTTAGCCATTCTTTCAATTTCAGAATATCATCTGCTTTCCTTACAAATGATAGAGCGATATAGTCAATTGGTTTATCACTTAGATATTCGAGATTTTCAAAATCTTTTTCTGTAATTGAAGGTGTCGATAACTTCATCCCCGGAAGGTTCATTCCTTTACGCGGAGAAAGGATTCCGCCGTTCTCGATTTCACAAACGACGGACCTTTCATTTTTACTTACAATTTTTAGCCTGATCAGGCCATCATTGATAAGAATCAAATTGCTGAGTTCAGCATCTTTCTGTAAATCTTTATAAGATGTGGAAATGATTTTATCGTCCCCAATTATATCATCAGTCGTAATCTCAATCTTGTTGCCTGAGAAAATTTCAATCTGCTTTTCTTCCAATTCACCGATTCTGATTTTCGGTCCCTGAAGATCAGCAAGAATTGCGAGTGAGGAGTTGAGTTCAGTTCTTGCAGTATGAATATTTTCAAACAACGATGAATAGAAATTATGATCACCATGTGACATATTAAGACGAACAGCGTCGACACCCGAAGAAATCAATTGTTTAATTTTTTCTACGCTCGAAGTTTCGGGTCCGAGCGTCGCAAGAATTTTTGTTTTAGCCTTACTGAAGCTCAATTCAATTACTTCCGTCTCTTTTTTCTTGTTGTTTTAGTATTATCGTCTTTGATCGCACGGGATTTTTTATACATCTCCTTCAGTTTATTTTCTACCAAATCGAAAACAGAATTCTTTTCATAACCTTTTGCGGTTTTCTTTCCTGCCTTTACTCCAGTTAAAATTTCAATTCCTTCTTCAATTCTTGAAATTGGATAGATATGAAATTGCTTTTTTTGAACAGCTTCAATTACTTCTTCGCTCAGCATTAATTCTTTGACATTCTGGATCGGGATAATTACTCCTTGTTTTCCCGTAAGCCCTTCATGTTTACAAACTTCAAAAAATCCTTTCACTTTTTCATTTACACCCCCGATTGGTTGAACGTCACCTTTTTGATTGAGCGAACCAGTCACTGCAATACCTTGTTTGATTGGTAATCCTGACAAAGTCGAGAGCAAAGCATAAATTTCTGCACAGGAAGCGCTGTCGCCATCAACAGTTCCATAAGATTGTTCGAATACCAAATTCACATTGAATGCCAAAGGAATATCCTGACCAAAAGTTTCCTTGAAATATCCTGAAATAATTAGAACACCTTTGTTGTAATGCCTTCCGCTCATTCCTGCTTCACGTTCAACATTGATGATATTTCCGCTTCCTAGCGAAACGGTTGCTGTAATTCTTGTTGGTCTTCCGAATGAATAAAAATCTGCTTCATAAACAGCAAGACCATTTATCTGTCCGACTCTTTCTCCGGTTGTGTCCATAAGGAATGTGCCGTCTTCATACATTTCTGAAATTTTAGATTCAAGCATTCCGTGCCTGTTGACAGCATTTTTGTAAGCCTTTTTTATATGTTCATCATTTACAGTGTCAAATCCATCATCATTTGCCCAGAAATTTGCTTCACGTGCTATATCTGCAATTCTGGAAAAGCGAGTCGTTAGTTTGTTCTTTTGTCCGGCGAACACCGCAGCGAGTTCCATAAGATATGCAATTGCCGATCTATCAAATTCTTTTAGTTTTTCTTCTTTGATTAATTTTTTTATAACTCGTGCATATTCTGTTAATACTTTGTCAGACCTTTTTATTTCATAATCAAAGTCAGCTTTTATTTTGAACATTTTTTTAAAATCATACTCGTAAGCAGAAAGCATAGAATAAACATACTGGCTGCCTATTAGCAGAACTTTTAGTTCAATGTCAATAGGTTCCGGCTTTAGTGTTGATGTTGACATTTGGAAAATTGTTGGTGAATCCTGGAACTCGAGTTTGTTGTAAGTCAGTACGCGCTTTAAAGTTTTCCATACTCCGGGTTCTTCAAACAAATGCATAACATTAAGAACAATGTAGCCGCCGTTTGCCCGCAGAAGAGAACCAGCTTTAATATTTGTGAAATCACTGAAGAAACTTCCTCTGCCGTCGCTGATTCTTTCAACTGCTCCAAAAAGATTTGAGTATGTTGGTGAAGTTTCAACTATTATCGGACATTCATTCGTGTCAGAGTTGTCAAGTATGATATTAACATTATACTCCTTGAAGTAATCAATGATAAATCCTTCTTCGGTTGTTTCGCCAACAGGTTTTGCACCTTTAAATATTTGTACGTTTTCAAGTATATTTTTTTCTACCTGATCAAGGTAGTCTACAACTTTCGGATCGTTGAATTTTTCCTGGAGGTTATCAATTATTCCTTTTACTACGTTAACGATGCTTCCTCTCTCAAGTGCCTGCAGTTTATCCTGGAATTCTTCGCTTGTCTTCAAACCTTTTTTGAATAATATCTGAAGTTCCTGCTGATGATCGTTATATTTTTTTATTATTTCCTGAGCTTGTTCCTGGGTGATGTTGCCCAGTTCAATCTGTTCATTCAACTGGAAGACGGGAACAGGTTTGTCTTTTATTATCGGCATTATGTCTGGTCGAGCAATTTCACCCATTTTAACCTGGCCGAGTGAGAATCCAACTTTTTTCATTTTTGCATCAAACTCTTGCATAAGTTCCTGCTCTTTTTGCGTGTAGTCAGAAACTATTTTTTTCTTTCTTTCGATGTAATCTTCACTTTCCAGTGCTTGCGGGATTTGTCTCTTCAGGATTTCTATTGCATGAAAAAGATTTTTTCTGAAGACTTTTGCTTTCCCTTTTGGGAATTTTAGAAGTGTCGGCCTATCGGAATCTTTAAAATTATTTACGTATGCATAATCAAAAAGCGGCGGACAATCGGCACCAATCGTTTCAAGCATTTGCTTTACCGTAGTTGCTTTTCCTGAACCAGACATTCCGCAAATAAAAATATTATAACCCGGAGCTCTCATTTCAACTCCAAGTCTCATTGCTTTTAATGCTCGTTCCTGACCAAGAATTCCCTCAATTGGTTTTAAGTCCTGTGTTGAATCAAACTCTAAAATTTCCGGGTCACATTTCCATCTTAATTCTTCAGGAGAAAGTTCTTTGTGTTTTTGAGATTTCGGATAAGTCATATTGTATACCTTATTATTTAAATATGGTTGGTATTTTTCGGTATATGATTGTAAAATTTCGTGTCAAAATCTAATTATTATTGTTGCGAATATCAAAGAAAGCAAACCTTATTGAAGATTTCTGCTTTATTAAAATATCATTAGTCGGCGAGTAAATTATTTTGATTTTGTATAATGAATATTCAAAAGGTATATTTATAGCAATCAAACATAAATATCTAAGAAAATAATTTATGAATAATCTCACTGAAAAATTATTTGATGAAGCATTGTTGCTCCCGCTTGAAGCAAGGGCAGAATTGGTGGATAAACTATTGCAAAGCCTTAATGTTCCAACCCAATCTGATATAGATCGTCTGTGGAAAGATGAAGTTGAAAATCGTATTCGAGAATATGACGAGAAAAAAGTTGAATCATTGAATGGTGAAAATTTAGTGAAGGAAATAAGGCAAAGATTTAAAAAGTGAAATATACCTTCCATCCAGAAGCTGCAGCAGAGCTTATCAACTCTATTGATTATTATGAATCTCAGCAGTCAAATCTTGGATTAAAATTTTTGGAGGAGATTTATTCATCCATTCAGAGAATAATCAAATTTCCTTCATCTAATCCTAACTTTTCAAAGAATACCCGCAAATGTATAACGAGTAAATTCCCATTTGCAGTCATCTATCAAATCCGGCAAGAAGAAATTTTTATTGTTGCTGTAACACATCTTGCAAGAAAACCGGGTTACTGGAAGGACAGAAGCAGAAAGAAAAAGTCTTAATTCTTATAAAGTGAATACACATCTAATCGAAAAAGCAAGAAGTTATTTCCCTCATATAAAAAACGGAATAGTTTATTTCAACCACGCATCAACTGCACCAATAAGCACGTTAATGAAAAACAGGATTGATGAATTTGTGAAGGAGAGAAGTGAATATGTACTGGACGATTATTGGGCCTTTAAAAAAGTTGCTGATGAAACAAAATCAATTATTGGTGAAATGATTAATACCAGCGGTGACAGGATAGCTTTCCTCGACAATACCGCAAACGGTATAATCTGGCTGACACTCGGAATAGATTGGAAACCCGGTGACAGAATTATTTTAAATGATGTTGAATTCCCTGCAAATGTTTATCCTTTTCTTCATCTGAAAGAAAAGGGAGTTGAGGTTGACATACTAAAATCAACAAAGGGAATAGTAACTGCAGAAGAAATTATCGCTGCAATTCAACCGAGAACCAAATTAATCTCAGTCAGTTTTGTCCAGTTTTTATCTGGCTATAGGATTGATTTAGAAAAGATTGGGAAAGTGTGCAAAGAGAAGGGAATTATTTTTTGTGTGGATTCTATCCAGGGCTTAGGTGCAATTAGATTAGATGTCGAAAAATATAATATTGACTATCTTGCAAACGGCACACAAAAATGGATGCTTGGCTTGCAGGGATTGGCTTTCATTTATGTGAGAAAAGAACTTCAGGAAAAAATGAAATCAGCACCAATCGGCTGGCTTGCAGTTAAAGATGCGTGGAAACTGCTGGATTTCGATTTGACAACCAAAGAAACTGCAGAGAGATTTCAACCGGGAACTTTGAACAATCTCGCTATCTATGCTTTCAATTCATCAATGAAGTTATTTAAGGAGTTTGGCTTTGATGAAATAGAAAAGCAGATTTTAAGCAACTCAAAATATTTTATTGATGAGCTTATGAAGATTGGATACAATTCGCCTTTGCTTTCATTACCAGAAAAACATCTCTCATGAATCGTGAGTTTCAGAACAGAAAACGGACAGGAAATATTTGATCATTTGAAGCAAAAAAAAATAGTTTGCTCGTTACGTGAAGGATATATTAGATTTGCACCGCATTTCTACAATACGAAACAAGAAATAGATTATGTAGTTGATGCTTTGAAGAAACTTTGATTAATTTCTTATTGAAAAAGGGAAATAGTATGAAGATCTCTGGGAAATCATTATCTGCAATTACAATTTTATTGGCAGCATTTCTAGTTGGGACTTACTCTGGTATAAGTTATTCTCAGGAAAAAGAGGAAGTAAGAATAAGTCCAAAAGCGATGGTTGAACAAACAGTCGGTTTTACAGAAATTAAAATTGAATACGGTCGACCGGGAGTAAAAGGCAGAACAATCTGGGGTGGATTGGTACCTTACAATGCTGTCTGGCGTGCAGGTGCAAACGAAGCAACGAAAATTACTTTCTCAACTGATGTGAAGATTGACGGTAAAAAACTTAAAGCCGGCAGCTATAGTTTTTTTGCTATTCCGGGACAAAAAACCTGGACGTTAATTTTTAACAAAGTTGCCAATCAATGGGGTGCGTTTGAATACAACGATGTTGAAGATGCTTTGCGAATTGAAGTAACACCAATGCAGAATAATTGCTGGCAGGAATGGCTGGCATATACGATTAGCAAGAGTTCCGATAAAAAAGCTGTCGTTATGCTCGAATGGGAAAAACTAAAAGTGCCGTTCAATGTTGAGGTGGAGATTTAATTACCAGTTTGGAGTCGAATAAATGTCATCACGAGCCTGACTTTAGTCGGGCGAAGTGATCTTGAGACTAAAAGGGATTGCTTCGTCTCCACCTTCGGAGGATCCTCGCAATGACATATCCTTTAGTAATATCTATCTTCTTATAATCTTCAACAACTCTTCTGTCTTTTCTTTCATCAATTTTTCATCTCCACGACTTTCAACATTTAAACGTAAGATAGGTTCAGTGTTGCTCATTCTTAAATTAAATCTCCAATTTGGAAATTCGATTGAAACGCCATCAAGGTAATCAATCTTACCATCAGAGAATTTCTTTTCAATCTCTTTTATTTTTCCTGCAGGATCATCAATCGTGGAATTGATTTCTCCAGAGCAAGGATAATCAGCAATCATTTCATCAACCAACTGCGAAAGAGTTTTCTTTTCTTCTGACATCAATTGGAGAATTAAAAGAAACGGAATCATTCCGCTGTCGCTGTAAGCGTTATCTCTGAAATAATGATGAGCAGACATTTCTCCGCCGTAAATCGAATTTACTTCTCTCATTTTCTGTTTAATGAAAGCGTGACCGCTTTTTGAAACAACTGCTTTTCCATCAGACTTTTCGACAACTTCAACTGTATTCCAAACGAGTCTTGGATCGTGAACAATTTTTTCTCCGGGATGATTTTTAAGAATTGATTTTGCAAGCAGTCCGACTATGTAATAACCTTCGATAAAATTTCCGTGCTCATCAAAAAAGAAACAGCGGTCGTAATCTCCATCCCATGCAACTCCGAGATTGGCTTTTTCTTTTTTAATTGCATCAATAGTTGGTTTTCTGTTTTCTTCAAGCATTGGATTTGGGACACCATTTGGAAAATTTCCATCCGGATTGTTGAATAGTTTTATCATTTTAATTGGTAGTTTCGGTTCCAGAGAATCAATTGCTAATCCTGCACAACCGTTCCCAGCATTCACCACAACTTTTAATGGATTAATTTTTTTAGGATCATAAAACTTTGAAAGATTATTTATAAAATCTTTCATTACATCTTTTTTAGCTACTGTGCCTTTTGTTTTGCTAACTTCGCCAAGATCATTATTTACAATCATCTTCTCAACTTCATTCAGTCCTGAATCGTAACCAACAGGAACAGAACCTTTCCCAACGAATTTCATCCCATTGTATTCAGGAGGATTGTGACTTGCAGTTATCATTATTCCGCCATCAGCATCAAAATGTGGAGTTGAGAAATAAATCATTTCAGTTCCACAAAGTCCGATATCAATTACATCAACACCACTGTCGGTCAATCCATTCTTCAGAGCTTCAGATATTTCAACTGATGATTTTCTTATATCATATCCAATGACAACTTTCTTGCCATTAATAAATTTTGAAAAAGCTCGACCTATCTTATAAGCTAATTCTTTATTTAGTTCAGACGGGACTTTCCCTCTAACATCATAAGCCTTAAAGCAAGCGATTTTATTCATTATTCTCCATTTCTGCTTATTGTGGGTGAATTTATCAAGTACAAAGATATGGATTTTTTACAACGCAAGATTCGGATATGTTTGGTGTTGTGCAGGAAAAAATGTGGGGAGAAAAATAATTTAGGGAGAAAAATTTATTAGTGGACTTTTAAATTTGAACTTACTACATTGGAGATACAAAAATTGTGGAGAGCGTTATCGAAACTAAAGATACTGTTAAGTGGCACTTCGCTAAATGCAACAACTCTAAATGTAACTCAATATTCCTGGTAGATCCGGAAGAATCTCAGGGGGAATTAGGTTACTTATGTCCTGATTGCAGTCGTAAAACAACATCATCTCACATCGTGCAATGCTCAAGCTGTAAAACAGTTTTGAACTTCGTTCGTGCAGCACCCAATGAAGAGAAGGTTGTATTCAACGTACATAAATGCTCACACTGCATCGGAACAGTTGAAGATGAATGGGAAGTAGAACCTCTCTATTTTCCGGAATCTTACATTTAGTTTTTGCCCGATAGCTAAAACTCTTTTAAGAGTTCTTTTTGAACCGGATGGATTAGTCCATCCGGTTTTTAATTTATAGAGCGTTGGTCATTCCGGCAAAGTTCTTAAGGAATGAGTCGGGAATCCGAGACTAAAGCAGAACAAAGATTCTGGACTCTCCGCCTTTGGCGAATCGCCAGAATGACGACACTCTGTCATTCCAGCTTGTCTGGAATCTGACAACCTCACGGGATATAGATTATGTTTAATACACGAAAAGTAAGAACTTGACGCTTGGTAAAATTTAATCCTTTCCTGCACCAATATTTTCTCCGTAATTTTGAACTAACAATTGGACATATTTCTACATAGAAACTCGGAATAAAATGAATTTCTCTTCTTCTTACTCACGACTTTTAATTTCCATAACTTTAATTGTTTCACTTTATTATCCATACTCACACTCACAAAGCTCAGATTGGCTCAATCTCGATACAATTAAAGCCGGAAAATTTGATACCGGGAAGATGTGGACTTTCGAATATCCACCCACAAAATATTTCGAAGAAGAATATGGATTCACTCCCGATAAAGATTGGTACGAACATGTTCAACTTGCTACTTTAAAGTTTGCCGATTACTGTTCTGCGTCATTCGTTTCTGAAGATGGATTGATAATGACGAATCATCACTGTGCAAGAGAAAGTGTTACTGAAATTATTAGCGATGGAGAAGATTTTCACAAAGATGGATTCATTGCCTGGGAACTGTTAGAGGAGAAACCTGTCCCTGGATTATATGTTGAGCAGTGTATCGGAATTGAAGATGTTACCGAGGAAATTCAGTCAGCACTTGAGACTGCACAATCAGACAGTGAAAGAATATCTATTGAGTCACAAAAAATAATTGAGATTGAAAGTCGTTACGAACAAAATGAAAAAACATTTGCGAAAGTTATTCCACTTTATTTTGACGGAAAGTATTCGCTTTACGTTTACAAAAGATATAATGATGTAAGACTTGTGTTCGCTCCTGAAGCACAAGCAGGCTATTTCGGCGGTGATTATGATAACTTCACTTATCCCAGATACAATCTCGATTGTTCTTTCTTCCGGGTTTATGATGAAGGAATTCCGCTAAAAGTTGATCATTATTTTAAATGGAGTAAAAGCGGAGCCGAAGAAGGAGAATTAGTTTTTGTTCCGGGCAATCCGGCCTCAACAAATCGGCTTAGCACGGTTGCACAACTTGAATACGCGAGAGATAACATTTACCCACAGACAATTCAACTGGTTGACAGCTTTATTGAATTCCTGCAGGGAATAATCAAAGAAGATCCCGAATCGGCAAATTATCTCAATGATCAATTGCTGAATTATTACAACTCAAGAAAAGCGTACAAAGGGATGCTCGATGGTTTAAGAAATCCTGTGCTGATGCAGAAGAAAAAAGCTTTTGAGAATGAGCTCCGAAGTAAAGTCCAGTCGGATGAAGAGCTGAATAAAAAATACGGAACCATCTGGACAGACATAGAAAATGTTATCGGTGAAATGAGAAGCTTATCGGCAAAACAGTCAGCAATTTCATATGATAATTATGATTCACCGGAATATTTTATGATTGCAAGTCAGCTTATCGGACTCGCTGATGAAATGAAGCTTGCTGAAACAGATTCATCTTATGCCTACACAGAAGATGAACTGGATGAATTTATCAGCACATTGCTGCCAGAAGATTTCGACTTTGAAAAGAATAAGGAACTGTTAAAAAATAAAATTGATGTCTTACATACTGAGTTTGGAGATGTTGAATTCTTAAACAAATTCACTAATGGTAAAAAAGGGGAAGAAGCAGTTGAAGATATTCTTTCCCGCACTTATTTAAGTTCAGCAGAAAGAATAAAAGAGATTGTTTCTAACGGACCGGATGCAGTTCTGAACAGCGTTGATCCTTTTATTGAATTCGTAAAATTCTCTGATGAAGAATCAAAATCAATTTCTGCACGAATAGATGAGCTTGCTGCACGTGAAGCGACAGCGATCCAAAAACTAGGAAGAGCATTATTTGAAGTTTACGGAACTTCAATTCCTCCGGATGCAACATTTACTTTGCGAATTTCCGATGGAATAGTAAAAGGCTTTGATTACAACGGAACGATTGCACCTCCAATCACAACATTTTACGGGATTCTTGACCGTTATTATTCTTTTGATGGAGAGTTTCCGTGGAATCTGCACGAACGCTGGCTTGATGCACCGGAAGAATTTGATTTCTCGACTCCGTTTAATTTTGTAGCAACGAATGATGTTGTCGGAGGAAACTCTGGAAGCCCTATAATTAATAAAGATTCAGAGATAGTCGGCGTTTCGTTCGACGGAAATATCCAGAGCCTGCCGGGAGATTTTATTTACGATCCCGAAGTGAACAGGTCTGTTGGTGTTCATTCTGCCGGAATGCTGGAAGCAATTAAAGATTTATATGAGTTTGAAAGACTTGCGGAAGAGTTAGACGCCGGAGGGATTAGCAAATAGTATTTTACAACAAACCCAATTTCTCGGAGAAATTGGGTTTGTCTGTAAACTAAAAAGTATATTGAATAAAAAGATGAATTGACGAATACTGCGGCAAAGCGTTTGTAAAAGTAATTCCGTATTCAGCACCGGCTCCAAGTTTAAATCCATCAAGATTAAATCCCCGCAAATCAAAACCTCCATTTATTGAAAGGGCAACTCCGTAATTCCAGTTATCCGTATCGCTGAAAGTTCTGTCGTTCAACGCAAGTAAGCCAACACCTTCCTCCAAAAAATATCTTCCATCAAAATATTGCGTAGTAACACCTTTGAAAGTTATTCCTTGCACCCATGGGAAGTAGGGTTTTTCAACATTAGGAATGGTCGCATTAAAATCCTTTGCGAAGATAAAACTTAAACGAGGAAATACTTCAGAGAAAAGAACTGTGTTGGTTTCAATAAAAACGGAAGTTGTAAATACTCCGACAGATGGGGAGTTGCTTTTGATAAATCCCCCGCCGACAGTTGCGCCTGCAGAAAACATAAACTGTGCAGTTGCAGTCGCAAAAATTCCTGAGAGCAGAATTAGGCAAAACAATAATCGTATTTGCAAATAGAATTTTTTCAATTAACTTCTGAAAAGTTTATCAGAAAATTATTTATCAACACACAAAGATAAAGGTAAAAAATGGAGCACACACTATATCACTACAAAGCAATTGTAACTTCTGTTTATGATGGAGACACCTGCACTGTCGATATTGATCTCGGTTTAAGTGCCTGGATTCGCGGCGAGAAACTGAGACTGAATAGAATCAACGCACCCGAGCTGACTGGCAAAGAAAGACCGGAAGGATTGAAGTCTCGCGACTTCCTGAAATCAAAAATTAGTGGTAAAGAAATAACAATCGAAACAATTAAAGACCGTAGAGAAAAATATGGACGATATCTTGCAGAAATCTGGATCGAAGACAAGAAAGGAAAATTTATCAACATAAACGACCTGATGGTAAGCGAAGGTTTTGCTAAATATCAGAAATATTGAGATACCGATAAGAGGATGTACCAAAAGCAAAGTTTTCTCGATAATTTTTCTGATTCCATCAGAAAAAACTCGAAAACCAGACAGAAAAAAGGTTCTCGAGTAATGAAATGTATCGAGAGAACCTTTTAACAACCTCAATTATTTTCCGATGATGCTGAATTCTTCTTCCCGAATTCCGGATCAATCTTAAGAAATTTTGTTATTATGAACGCTGGAATCGTTGAGATACAAACCCAGATAAAGAAATTCAAATAACCAACCTGTTCCTGTATCCATCCGCTGATCATTCCGTGAAGCATCATTCCAAGAGCCATCAATCCTGTTGCAATTGCGTAGTGAGCAGTTTTGTATTCTCCCTCAGATACGTAAATGAGATAAAGCATAAACGCAGTAAATCCAAAACCGTAGCCAAACTGCTCAACCGCCACACAAATATTTATTAAAATAAAATTTGATGTTTGAGTTGCAGCGAGGTAAACATAGACAAGATCAGGTAAATTGATTGCAATCAGCATCCACCAAATCCAGAATTTTAATCCTTTCTTTGATGCGACAATTCCACCAAGAATTCCACCGAGTGAAAGTGCAATTACTCCGACAGTTCCGTAAACAAATCCTACATCGCCTGTTGAAAGACCAAGTCCGCCGACTTCTTTACTATCAAGTAAAAAAGGAGAAGCCATTTTAACAAGCTGTGCTTCAGCAAATCGGTAGAGAAGTATAAATAAAACAATTATTAAAATTTCTTTCTTCCTGAAGAAAGAGATAAATGTTTTGAGAAATTCAGTAATGAAATGTTTGATCTCGACTTTCTCTCTTGGTGAATCACTTTTTGGTTTGGGAAGAATAAGTAAATGATAAATGAAAAACAGAACGAATAAAACTGAGAGGATTAAAAAAGTGATCTGCCACGCAAAATGAATCTTGCCAGAACTTTCTTCCAGATGTCCGGCGAGAATTACTAGTAATCCCTGTCCGGCTAACATTGCAATTCTGTAAAATGTGGATCTTATCCCTACAAAATATGCCTGCTGATGCTGCTTCAAACCGAGCATATAAAAACCATCTGCTGCGATGTCGTGAGTTGCAGAGCTGAAAGCGAGCAGCCAGAAAAATGCAAGCGTGTATTGGAAAAATTTTTCTGTTGGAAGTGTGAATGCAACTCCGGCAAGTCCAACCCCGATAAAAAGCTGCATAATTATTATCCAGAATCTTTTTGTCTTCAGCAGGTCAACAGCGGGACTCCAGAAAGGTTTTATTACCCAAGGCAGATAAAGCCAGCTTGTATAAAGTGCGATTTCTGTGTTTGAAATTTCGAGTCGTTTATACATAATGACCGATACAGTCATCACAACAACATACGGAAGACCTTCGGCAAGATAAAGAGAGGGAATCCACAGCCAGGGATTTCTTTCTTCTCTTTTATTTTTCATCCGCTAATCTTTTTGCGAAGAGAATTGCACCGCTTACGGGAGGATTGGCAGGCTTGACTACTTTGACATTTGGTAATGTTGATTTGATTTTATTTTTGAGTAAGTCTGAATAGAAATTTTTATTATCAATCAAGCTGCCGGAAAATGCAACATTGAGATTGTTTGTGTGAATTTTATTTATAAGTGAACGGATGTGAAGAACTAATTCGTCAGCTTCTTCATCGAGAATATCTTCTGCGATTGGATCGCCTTCTTCTGCTGCTTCGATTACTATTTTTGCGACTGATGCAACATCAAGTTTTTCATTGTAAACTTTGTTGATGATATTTTTAGAAGTGTTGTGATTCATTTTCGCATCCAGCAATTCCGAGATCATAGTTTCTTCGCCTCTTCCGTCCGATGCTTTTGAAACTGCGTTCAATGCTTTTCTGCCGATTGAGTAGCCGCTTCCTTCATCACCGATCAATCTTCCGAAACCGCCGACACGATAAATAACTCCTTTTTCATCTTTACCAAAAAGTATCGAGCCGGTACCTGCAATTAAAATACATCCAGCTGAGTCTGGGAATGCACCTTCGAGTGCAATGTGTGCATCGCTTAAAACTTTTACACCTTTGAAGTGAATTCCTTCTTCGTCTGCATAATCCTTGAAACCTTTTTCCAGAAGCTTTGCATCTTCATCACGACCTGCACCTGCGACACCTATCACTATCTGCTTTACATCAGAGAAATCCCCCTCAAGTGCAAAAAGATTTTCTTCAATCAAAGCAAAAATATTCTCAACGGCTTCTTCAACACCAATTACAAGGAAGTTTGAAGGCTTGCCAGATGATTGACGAATAATTTTCCCTGACAGGTCTGCAATTGCACAGTCTGTCTTGGTCCCGCCGCCGTCTATGCCTATTAGGTATTTCATAATTTAAAAGCTTGTAATCTAAATGTAAAAATAAAAAAAAAGGTGGATTGCGTAAACCCGAACATCTATAAGTCATATTATAATACCATACAATAAAATTACTTAGTGATCGGCAACTATAAATCCTTTATCAAAGTATTGAGTATTAGGTTATATTTTGCTAATATTAATTAGTTTCAGGGAGAAGGTTATGAAATATTTTATTTGCGTATTAAGTTATCTTGTTCTAATTAGTATACCGATCCATCCGCAATGGCAACTATTGGGTCTTGAAGGTGAAGACATTACTAAATTACTTCAACATTCCACCGATTCAAACACAATTTACGCTGCAAGTTCGCATATAGGTGGAAATTGTGTTGGAGGTTTATTTAAAAGCATAGATTCCGGAAATACTTGGGATACACTTATCACTAATATTTCTCCATCGGATTTTGTAATTGATTATCAGAATCCAGATATAATTTATATTGTTGGGGGTGTCGCTTATGGGCTAATTAAAACATCAGATGGAGGTGAAAATTGGTTTAGCTCTAGTAATGGTATTGATATAAATGCTGGCACTGGAACCTATACAATTGCGATGGATCCAATCAATCCTAATATTCTTTTCTGTGGGACATTAGGTCCAATGGGTGGTAATTTATATAAAACAACTAATAGTGGTGAAAACTGGTTTATACCTAGTGCAGATTCATTTTTATTTGACATTGGTGTGGCAGTCATAGAATTCGACCCATTCAATCCAATAATGCTATACATTGGTAGAGCAATGAATGGGAAATTATTTAGAAGTATTGATGGAGGAGTAAACTTTGATTATGCAGGATATGAAAATGGTGGTGGAATTTACAGTTTAAAATTTGGTAGAAATTCGGATGAGATGTATGCTACTTCATCCTGGTCATTCTCTTATCCTGTGGGAATTTTTCGAACCAATAATGGCGGAGTTACATGGGAAAATCTATCTGAAGGATTCAATGGATCTGTCAGCGTTCGGGATGCCGCATTAAATTTTTCAGAACATGACTACACTTATATTGCTGCAAATTCTTCATTAGACACATCAGGTGTTTATGTGAAAATTGATGATGAACCTTGGATGCTGATCGGATTAAATGATGAATATATTAGCTCACTTATAATTAAAAACAATTTGTTGTATGTTGGTACTAATAATGGAATTTATGTACGTGAGCTAATTTCCAATGTGGAATCAGAGATAAATCCAATCAAAAATGAAAATTTTGTGTTATATCAGAATTACCCTAATCCTTTTAATCCAACAACAATAATTAAGTTCGAAATTTCATATTTAGAGACGACTCGGCGAGTCGTCTCTACAACTTTGGAGGTGTACGATATTGTAGGGAATGAAGTTGCAACACTTGTAAATGAAGAAAAACAACCCGGAGTTTATGAAGTTGAATTTGATGGCTCTCAACTATCAAGCGGAATTTATTTCTATACTCTTTCTGCTGGAAATTTTACAGCTACAAAGAAGCTAATCTTAATCAAGTAGCTCTTATTCAGTCCTGTTGAATCATCGGGGTGTTTCTTCCATAAAAACTGTAGGTGCTTTGCTTTTCTCAATTCATTATATTCACATACCAAAAGATAAAAAGTTGAAGAACAGTCAATGAAAAACCTCGAAGAATATTTCGGTCAATTCAGAGAAAATATTGTAGGCTACCATAAAACTTTCACTTCGCCTTATGGCGAGAAGAGAATTGTTTATGCTGACTGGATTGCAAGCGGACGTTTATACAAACCAATTGAGGAAAAAATCAGCAAATTATTCGGTCCGCTTGTCGGCAACACTCATTCCGAATCGAGTGAAACCGGCACTTCAATGACTCACGCTTACCACGAAGCTCACGAGATAATTAAAAAACATTGCAACGCGTCAAAAGATGATGTGATAATCACTGCTGGTTCTGGAATGACAGGACTTATCTGCAAACTACAGCGATTGCTTGGTCTAAAAATTCCCGAACAGTTAAAAGATTATCTTAAACTCCCCGAAGAACTTCGTCCGATAGTTTTTGTTACTCATATGGAACATCACTCAAACCATACGACCTGGCTTGAAACAATCGCTGATGTAATTGTTATTGCTCCGACAGATGAAGGTTTGGTTGAGGTGAACGATCTTGAAAGATTATTAATCAAATACAAAAACCGTCAACTGAAAATTGGAGCTTTCTCTGCTTGCTCAAATGTTACTGGAATTGAATTACCTGTTCACAAACTCGCAAAGATAGTTCACAAACACGGCGGATATTGTTTTGTTGATTTTGCGTGCTCAGCTCCTTATGTTAAAATTGATATGCATCCATCCGATCCTCTGGAAAAACTTGATGCGATATATTTTTCTCCTCATAAATTTCTCGGTGGTCCCGGTTCTTCGGGTGTTTTGATTTTCGACTCACAGCTTTATAAAAACAAAGTTCCGGATCAGCCCGGCGGAGGAACAGTTGACTGGACAAATCCGTGGGGTCAGCACAAATTTGTTTCCAACATCGAAGCTCGTGAAGACGGTGGAACTCCGGCTTTTTTGCAGGCGATCAAAGCTGCATTATGCATCAAGCTGAAAGAAGAAATAAATGTTGATAAAATGCGGAAGAGGGAAGAGGAATTGATCAAAATTGCATTTGATGAGATGCTTAAGATTCCCGGTATGCACATACTTGCACATCACATTATACATCGTCTCGGTGCAATTTCATTTTATGTTGATGATATTCATTACAACTTAATTGTAAAACTTTTAAATGATCGATATGGCATTCAAACAAGAGGTGGTTGTTCCTGTGCTGGAACTTACGGACATTATCTTCTGCATGTTGATCCACAAAGATCAAAACGGATAACAGATAAAATTGATCAGGGTGATTTATCAGAAAAACCCGGCTGGGTGAGAATGTCAATCCATCCAACAATGACGAATGAAGAACTTTATCTCATTACAAATGGTCTTAAAGAAATTGTGGCAAACATTGACAAATGGCAAAAAGATTATACATACGACATCCATAAAAACGAATTCTTCCACATTTCTACAAACGGAAGTGAAAAAGAAAGAATAAAAAGCTGGTTTGACCTTTCTCAAAAAGAATCTATAGAGATAGATTAAAATTCTTTTACTTCTACTGTTGCTTTTCTTCATTTTAAAATTATATTATTAGTTAAGAGAAAAGTTTCTTCTGAAAATTCTTGCTAACAATAAAGCATTTACTTCTACTGAGGCTTTCTAGAAAGGAGAATAATTGTAATGACTATAGGAGCATACGAAAAAAGTAAACGTTATATCGAATCCCACACACGATCATCAGATCAAAAATTCATCAAAAGAGAATTGTATCCCTGCATTACTATTTCCCGCCAAACCGGTGCAGGTTCAAAGCCGGTATGCGAAAAACTCATCCAGATAATGGATGAATACTCAGAGTTTGAAGGTGTGAAGTGGGCATTCTTTGATCGAAATCTTATTGAAAGAGTACTCGAAGATCACAACCTGCCAAAACAGATTTCTGAGTTTATGCACGAAGGAAAGTATAAACATCTTAATGCAGTTGTGTATGAAATGCTCGGACTGAAACCTTCGGAATGGACACTTGTTCATAAAACAACCGATACAATCCTGCAGCTTGCACGAATGGGAAATGTGGTAATCGTTGGAAGAGGCGCACACATCATTACAGCGAAACTGAAGAACACTTTTCACGTAAGACTTATTGCATCGCTGGAAAAAAGAGTCGAGCACATAAAAGAGTTGATGGATATGAATGAAAAGGAAGCGCTTACTTATATCAAAAAAGAGGATGAGAATAGGAAGAAATATTTGAGATCATATTTTCACGTTGATATTGATGATCCGCTTTTATATCACATGACAGTCAACACTGATTTGCTTACTCATAGAGGGGCAGCTTATCTCATTGCCGAAGCTGTAGTTCAGAAGTTTTCGCATCTGTTTCCGCAGTTTGCACATTAAAGTTGTTAAAGATGAAATCTTTCTGCTCTTCTGCCTCTGACGGAAAAAGATGTCATCTTCCTAATATCACCTGAACTCTTTAATTATTTTCTTGATGTCTTCTTCTGTAATTCCGGTTCCGTATGTTACAGGTTTAACTGGTAAAGGTTTCTCCTCAACAGTCTTTTCTTTTTCAGAGTAAGTGTAGACATCCTTTAATGGAGGATTACCAGCACGTTCTCGAAGTCTTTCTTCGATTTCTTTTATAAACCAGTCTTTTCCGCCTTTGTATTTCTGCACTTCGAATTTATCAACGCTTTTTCCTTTGTTAATTGGATTGGTTTCAAAAGCCAGGCTTTTAATATTAAGAAGATGTTTTGCACTTACGTTATCTGAAATAATCGAGCCGCCCCAGGTCCCGGGTCCAAGTGTCATGGAAGGTTCAAGTGAAGTTGTGTAGCCAACGGCTCCAATTGATGCAACTGTATTTACGAGAATTCTGAAAGCCGGTTTCTCGAGTGCAAATTTCATAATTATTGGTTCATCGTTTGAGTGAATAACCATTGTATGACCAATCCCACCGAATTGCAAAAGATCAATACATCGATGACAACCTTCAAGCCATCCGTCAACTACATAGAAAGATAAAATTGGTGAGAGTTTTTCTATTGACAGAGGTTCATTCTTCCCAACTTCATTGCATTCAGCAATTAGTACTTTCGTGTTTTCCGGAATTTCAAACCCGGCATACTTCGCAATGAATGTTGCTGGCTTTCCGACAATCTCAGGATTGATTCGAAGATTTGTTTGAATTGCTTTCGCGAGTTTTTCCTTTTCTTCTGCATTAACAAAATAACATCCTTGGGTTAAACACTCTTCAACTACTTTTTCTTTTAATGGAAGATCAACAATTACTGATTGCTCAGATGAACAGAGAGTTCCATTGTCGAAAGTGGTCCCATACACAATATCTGCAACTGCTTTTTGATAATTTGCTGTTCGCTCGATGAATGCAGGAACATTTCCTGGTCCAACTCCATACGCAGGTTTACCAGAACTATAGGCTGCTTTCACCATTTGTGTGCTTCCGGTTGCGAGAATTACGGAAATATTTTTATCATGCATTAGTGCATAAGTTCCTTCTATTGTCGGTTCACTCAAACATTGAATTAATCCTTTTGGTGCGCCGGCTTTTTCGGCAGCATCAGATAAAATCTTTAATGCTTCAATCGTACACTTTGCAGTTTTAGGATGAGGACTTGCAACAATAGCATTTCTGCTCTTCAAAGAAATTAATGCTTTGAACATTGCAGTCGATGTTGGATTTGTTGAAGGGATTAGTGCACAAACAACCCCCATTGGTTCTGCAATCTTTAAAACTTTGCCGTTTGCTTCTTCTGCTACGATTCCGACTGTCTTTAAATTCTTTATCGATTCATAAACATTTTTTGTAGCGAATTGATTTTTGATAATCTTATCTTCATAAACTCCGAAGCCGCTTTCATCACAAGCCATCTTTGCAAGTTTCTCCGATGCAGAGTAACCAGCTTCTGCCATTGCTTTAATTATTTTATCAACCTGCTGTTGCGAGAAGTGTTTGTATTCAAGCTGCGCTTCTTTTGCTTTTGCTGCTAAGCTGCGAGCTTCCTGGAATGAAAGTAAGTCTTTGTCTAAAATCATTTTAATCCTCGTGAATGGTCAGGTCAAATATATTGAAGCGAGTGAACAGATTCAATTTGTTAGTGGTAAAATAGAACGAATTTAGTTATTAGTTGAAGGTTTATTGGTTCTGGTTATTTGGTTTTCAGGAGGATAAAAATTTAACTAATGCAGATAACTGATTAGCTGCAACCGGTAACCAATAAACCGGAACTATCAACTAAAAACTAATAACTGATAATTATTAGAGTGTATTCCTCAATTTTGCCAATCCCGTCTTACTAACAGGCAGCTGCTTGTTGTTTTTGAGAATAATTTGGTAGGATTCTTTCCCTGTTTGTTCAAGGTGTTGTATAAAATCTACATTGATTATGTAGGAACGATGAATTCTGATGAAGTTATTTTCATTAAGATGGTTTTCAAAAAACTTCATTGTCTTTTGTTTGAGGAATCTTCCCTGATCGCAATTGATCATAACATAATCATCCTGTGCCTCAAGCCATTTTATTGTTTCTACCGGAATGATCGAAATCTTTGATCCTTCTTTTATAACGACTCGTTCAAGATACTCGATCTTTTCATCTTTATAATCGATAATATTCTTGATAACTGCGTCGTGCTCAAATTTATCCTGCAGGAAGTTGAAAGATTTTTTCAGTGCATCATTGAATCGATCTTCGGAGAAAGGTTTTAGGAGATAATCTGCAGCATTAACTTCAAATGCTTTAATTGCATAATGATCAAAAGCAGTTGTGAAGATAATTACAGGAGGTTCTTCGAGGAGTTCAAGCATTTCGAATCCGCTTATCTTCGGCATCTGTATATCTAGGAAAATAATATCGGGCTTAAGTTCGTTGATCTTTTTTATCGCGTCAAATCCATTTGAACATTCGGCAAGTATTTCAACTTCGGGGTGATTCTTCAAATAGCCCTTTGTTATTTCGCGGGCTAGCTTTTCATCGTCGATTATGATGGTAGTGATTTTACTTTTTTGCATTTGAGATTATTTCTTCGGATTTAGTTTGATCTTCACAGGGAATAAATAAAGTTACACTAAAAATACCTTTTTCTTTTTTTACTTCCATAAGGTCATTTCGGCGGTAAATAAGATTTAACCTGTCGTTTATATTTTTCAAACCAACTCCCGCACCTTTTCTTGGTCTGGATGACTCATCAAAATTATTGATCAATTGAATTTTCAAATATCCTTCCTCAAAGCTGCATTTTAAAGTCAAAAGTACTTTATCAAAAGTTTCATATACAGCGTGCTTAATCACATTCTCAAACAACGGCTGAAGAATCATATTCGGGATTTCAGCTTTATTGCATTCTTCATTCATTTCTTCCGAGTAATCAAACTTATCTTCAAATCGTATCTTTTCAATATCAAGATAAAGTCTGATATTCTTCAATTCTTCACTTAGCTTGTTCTTCTCTCTTTCATTTGTTGCGAGAATATACCTAAGAAAATCTGCAAGCTTGATTATCATCTCTTTTGCTTTTTTGGGATCGATTTCTGTTAAAGCGCTCATCGAATTCAAACTATTAAAAATGAAATGGGGATTAATCTGAAACTTCAGTGATTTTAGTTCTGCCTGTGTAACCAGATTTTTTAATTCTGATTCCTTTAATGATCTTTCCTGCAGTTCGGAATAGTAAGAAACTAAGTAATAGAATGAAACCACAATTGCATAAAGCAGAAATCCAACAAGAAAACGCCACAGAATAGTTTTATAGAAATAGTTTTCGTAAGTCGTTCCAAAATTAAAAACCGTGACCATTACAATGTAAATTAATAATACCCATAAACCTGAAGAAATTACTGCACTAACCAAATGGCTGAAGAATACTTTTAAGAGATGATACTGTTCAATGGAAATGTATTTTGCAGGATAATGCCAGATAATTGTAAGTCCGGATAACAGAATAGAAGAAACCAGGCTTTCAACGATTGATGAGTACAGATCGAGCTGGAGTCCGAAGAACAAAATCAGGAAACTGATAACAGCAAACGAAACTGAATAGAGAAACAGAATGACAATGTTTCTGAAGTTCCTTAATATCGGATTGTCTTGCATCAGTCAGGGAGTTTATAAATACGTTTTAACTTCGCCGCCGCCAAATAGAGCTAATCCTTTGATATGCAGAGTCCGCGATTGATCGATTACAACGCTTGGATTTCTGATTGCCTTATTCGAAAATCCGCCAAGAATTGATGTTACATTTATTACAACATCCCACTCTTTTGGAAGGATGATTGTCGTACCACCAAAAACGCAAAGGACATCTAAAACGTTCTCACCTTCAGCAAGCTGGCAATTAATAAGATTTATTTCAGATCCTCCGAAGATCGCGGTGATATTTCCACCCTGGAAATTGTTGGAAGAAATAATTTTTGTTCCACCTCCAAAGATGGATACGTCATCAATTCTATCTCGATTTATTTTTGAAGTATCGGAAGAAATTTCGGGAGAAGCATCCACCTTTCTTTTCTTAAGAATAATATATATGCCGAGAATAATAAAGAAAATCGGAAAGATAATTCCTCCATCGTAATCAACTTCGGGAAAAATTTTTGGAATCAGAAACAGAGCACCAATGCCGGTTAGAATACCACCAAGAAATTTCTTCTCAGTGTTTACAAGCACAAACAAACCGATCACCATCATGATGAATGACCAGGAGAATATCACGTGTGCAATTCTAAAATGCAGGACGTTCATTGTATTGAGTAGAAAAATTCCGCCAAGGATAATTAATATTCCTCCCAGTAAAACCCTTTTATCTACGCTATTCTTATTTTCTGACATTTTTTGCTCCTTTAATTAAATCTCAACCAAAACGTATGCAAAATAATGAATGTATAAAAGAAAAAATCGGTGAGTAGTGGAAAAAGCTCGGTAAAAGGGAAGGTTTATCAGTATGGTTGTATGAATGTATGATTTGATAATTCCATACATCCATACAGTCATACAAAAGATTGATTTATTAGGTTACGCTTCCACTTCGATCAGATGAGCTTCTTTAACTTTTTCGAGAGCCTGTTCCAGATCAGCGATAAGATCTTCAACACTTTCAATGCCAACGGAAAGTCTTACAAGTCCATCCGTAATTCCTCCGGCTAAACGCGCTTCTTTACCCATTGAGAAATGAGTCATGCTCGCCGGATGCTGAATTAGTGATTCCACTCCACCGAGGCTAACCGCAAGCTGATGAAGTTTAACAGAGTTCATAAGAATTTTGCCAGCTTCAATTCCGCCTTCAACTTCAAATGTAATCATTCCGCCGGGACCTTTGTGCTGCTTCAATCCAACATTATAATGCGGATGACTTTTTAGTCCAGGATATCGTAAGTTTTTTACAAGCGGGTGCTTCTCGAGCCACGCGGCAACTTTTTGTGCGCTCTGGCAATGTCTTTCCATGCGTAATGCAAGTGTTTTCAATCCACGATGCACGAGGAATGAGTTGAACGGATCAATAACACCGCCAATCTGATTTAAAGTTTTTCTGAATTGCTGGTAAGTAGGCTCATCTTTTACCACAACAATTCCGCCAACGACATCAGCGTGTCCATTTAAAAATTTTGTCAAGCTGTGCATTACTACATCTGCACCGAGAGCAATCGGATTCTGCAAAGCAGGACTCATAAAAGTATTATCGACAACAACCTTAGCTCCATACTTATGAGCAATTTTAGAAATTTCTTCAATATCCGAAATACATAGCGTAGGATTTCCGGGTGTTTCAACATAAACGACTTTTGTGTTTTGTTTGATTGCACTTTTTACATTCTCAATATCTGAGGTGTCAATAAAAGTCGTTTCAACTCCGAACTTTTTCATTACTGTGTTTAGCAAAGTAGTTGTTGGTCCGTAAACTGCTGCTGAGCAAACAACGTGGTCACCTGCGGATAAAAGCGCTGCAAAGATTGTATGAACCGCTGCCATACCGCTGCCACATCCGAGAGCTTTATGTCCACCTTCAAGTTCAGCAATTGCATTTTCCATTGCCTCAATAGTTGGATTGAGCATTCTAGTATAAATGTATCCCTTTTCTTCACCAGCAAACAACGATGCACCGTGCTGAGCAGATTTAAATTTAAATGTTGATGTTTGATAAATTGGCGGAACTACTGAACCGTATTCGTACTCATCAATTCCTGAGTGAACGCATTTAGTGTTGAAATCTAATTTGGAGTGATCTTTCATTTTTAATTTGATCCCGTTTTTATTGAGGTAATATTAATTCATTCGAATTATCCCCGTAAAGTTAAGGATTTTTAGCGAAGAATTATGGAACAATTGAGAGAATTCATTCAATTTCATTCTAAAATCTTTATATTTCTTGCCAAAATTTTGATATTCATTGTATAAGAAATCATTTGAGTAAAGAAAAAGTTTTAGTCACTTCGGCATTGCCTTATGCAAATGGACCCATTCATCTTGGTCATCTCAGCGGGGCATATCTTCCAGCAGATATTTATGTTCGATACAAAAGATTGAATGGTGATGATGTTTTGTACATTTGCGGATCAGACGAGCACGGCGTTCCTATAACAATTACTGCTGATAAAGAAAAAGTTTCTCCGCAAGTAATTATTGATAGATTTCATGAAGCCAACAAGAAAGCATTTGAACGATTCGGGATGAGTTTTGATAATTACTCAAGAACAAGTCTTCCAATTCATCATGAAACAGCAAAAGAATTTTTCGTCGAGTTTTTTAATCGTGGGCTTTTCATTGAAAAAAAATCAAACCAGTTCTATGATGAAAAAGCTAAAATGTTTTTACCTGACAGATACGTCGAAGGAACTTGTCCGAAATGCGGCAATGAACAGGCAAGAAGCGATGAATGTGAAAACTGTGGTTCACTTTACGATCCATCTGAGCTAAAAAATCCAAAAAGCAAAGTAAGTGGTGAAACTCCGGTTCTTAAAGAAACTACTCACTACTACTTCCCGCTTGGTAAATACCAGCCAGCATTGGAAAAATATGTAAATGAAATGAATGAAATGTTTGGCTGGAAGGAAAACGTTCTTCAATATTGTCGCGGATGGTTTAAAGAAGGTTTGAAAGAAAGAGCAATTACCCGAGATCTGGATTGGGGAGTAAAAGTTCCTGTTGACTCTGCAGCCGGTAAAGTAATTTATGTATGGTTTGAAGCTGTGCTTGGTTATATCTCATCAACAAAAGAATTTTCTCAACTAAAAAATCAGCCGGATCTTTGGAAAAAATACTGGCAGGATTTACAAACAAAATACATTGCCTTCATCGGTAAAGATAACGTTGTTTTTCACACAATAATTTTTCCTGCAATTTTAATGGCGTGGAATGAAGGGGAAAAAGAAAAATATTGTCTTCCACAGAATGTGCCTGCTAATGAGTTTCTCAATTTTGAAGGAAAAAAATTTTCTAAAAGCCGAGGATGGGGAATTGATGTTGAAGTATTCCTGAATATATTTCCACCAGATCCGCTTCGATATACGCTTGCGGCCAATCTTCCAGAAAATAAAGATACAGATTTTTACTGGAAGGAATTTCAATTAAGAAATAACAGTGAACTGGCTGATATACTTGGAAATTTTATTAACAGAACTTTCACTTTCGTTCACAAACATTTTGATGGGAAAGTGCCAGCAAGAGGAAGGCTGGACAAAATTGATGAAGATATGTTGAACGAAATTGCCGAATATCCAAATCGTATCGCCCGACTTTTCGAGAAGTACAGAATTAAAGATGGCGTAAACGAGATGATGAATCTTGCTCGTGATGGCAATAAGTATTTTAATGATTCGCAGCCATGGATTACAATCAAATCGGATAAAGAAAAATGCAGCACAACATTAAACATTTGTTTGCAGGCAATTTACACACTTGCGGAATTGTTTTATCCGGTTTTACCTTTCTCTTCAGAAAAATTATTCAAAATGCTAAATGCTGAACCTGTTCAATGGAGTGAAAGCGGAAAATCCTTTTTGAAAGAATGGCATCAAATAAACACTGCAAAAATTTTATTTCCTAAAATAGAGGATGAAGTGATCGAAGAACAAGTTTCAAAACTAGGCGCAACTGAAGGAGTACTTGATAAACAGCAGGATCAATTAGTCTCTTATGACGATTTTATGAAAACGAAGCTGAAGGTTGCCGAAATCATCTCGGCTGAAAAAATTTCAAAGAGTAAAAAACTGATGAAGCTGAGAGTCTTGCTTGATGATGGTGAAAGACAATTAGTTGCAGGAATTGCCGAGCATTACAACCCGGAAGATTTAGTAGGTAAAAAAGTTGTTGTGGTTGCAAATCTTCAGCCGGCAAAGCTAATGGGTGAAGAATCCCGTGGTATGATTTTAGCCGTTGATAAAGAGCCCGGAGGTTTGCAAGTTTTAATAGTTGATGATTCTGTAAAAGTTGGAACAAGAGTTAAATAAAATTTTCATTAAATATTATAAAGGTATACAATGAAGTATCTGACCATTTTTGTAATTCTTTTTGCCGGGATTTTGTTTGCGCAGTCTTCGGTCGAAAAGTTCACACCACAATTAAATACAGTTCTGGAGAACTCCAATCCCTCAGAGGCATTGCTGGTTTGGGTTTTCTTTAATGATAAAGGTAATGAAACTCAGAATTATTTTCAAAAGCCAGCGACAGTGGTTAGTGAAAAATCTTTGAACAGAAGAGCAAAAGTTCTCACTGAAGATAAAATTATTTCTCAAAGAGATTTACCTGTTAATCAGAATTACATTAGTCAACTCCAGTTAGCCGGTTTTGAACTGAAGCAAAAATCCAAATGGTTCAATGGCGTCAGCGGATGGATTAAATCTTCTGAACTTTCACAAATTGCTTCATTACCGTTCGTAAAACAGATGGATATCGTTTACAGATTCAGATCTGATAAATTCGAGGAAGAAATTATTAATGAATCTCCCGAAGAATCGAATCCGGATTTTTCAAAACCGCAAGGAACAAACAGCTTTAATTATGGGCAATCGGTCACACAATTGAATATTATCTCAGTACCTCAGGTTCATGATCTTGGCTATACAGGAAACGGAATTACAATTTGTATGCTTGATGCAGGTTTTGATCGCTGGACAACTCACCAGGTTTTTAGCACATTGAATGTTATAGCAACCTGGGATTTTGTTAATGGTGATCCTGATGTTGAAAATGGGAACGATATGGGAAGCGGTTCTCACGGGACATCAACATTATCACTGATCGGCGGCTTTCTTGAAGGACAATTAATCGGTCCCGCTTTTGGTGCTGATTATATTCTAGCAAAAACTGAAAATACTGAGAGCGAAACACCGATTGAAGAAGATAACTGGATAGCAGCACTCGAATGGGCTGATAGTATTGGTGTAGATATCACTTCAACTTCTTTAGGATATATTGGTTTTGATCCACCATACCCAAGCTATACATGGCAGGATATGGATGGAAATACAACCCGAATTACCAATGGTGCCGATTATGCTGCGAGCCTTGGAATCTTTGTCGTTAACTCCGCAGGTAATGAAGGTTATGATGTACATAATACACTTGGTGCACCCGCAGATGGTGATAGTGTAATTGCAGTAGGATCGGTTACCAGCAGTGGAAATCGTTCAAGTTTCAGCAGTGTTGGTCCAACTGTCGATGGAAGAATAAAACCCGATGTAATGGCTATGGGATCAAGTAACTATGTTGCTTGTAATAGTTCTAACTCATGCTTCAGCAGCTGGGGAAGCGGAACTTCATGGAGTTGTCCAATGGCTGCAGGAGCTGCAGCATTGCTGCTCGAAGCTGATCCAAGTTTAACTCCGATGCAGCTGGCAGACTTATTAAAAAACACAGCTTCTCAAAGTACCAATCCTGATAATTTATATGGCTGGGGTATTATAAACACTTATGCGGCGCTTCAATCGTTAGTGACGAATACTGAAAGCGATCAGTTTCCAGAAGGTTATTACCTACTGCAGAACTATCCGAATCCATTTAATCCAGCTACTAAAATAAGATTTGCAGTTCCTGAAAGATCGAATGTAAAAATATCCCTGCACGATGTTCTTGGAAACGAACTCGGTGTAATTTTAAATGAAGAAGTAAATCCCGGCATTAAAGAGATTGCCTTGAATGGAACTGAACTTGCAAGCGGAGTATATCTTGTAAGAATGATAGCTAATAACTTTCAGCAAACAATTAAAATATCCCTCATTAAATAAAATTTTAAGCCTGATCCGGTGACAATTTACGCTGGGTCAGGCTTAATTTCCCTTGATTTTCAAGCCCACTATACCTAAAATTCTCCTCTCATTTTTCAGAAATTATTAGGAGAAAGTACAAAATGTGGCGAAATCGTTTTACAATAACATTTCTTTTTTTTCAGTTAATTATCATAGCCAACGTTCCTGCTCAGGTAGTAGCAGAATTTGGAAAATATGAAATCACTTTAGACGAGTTTGAACACGCTTATGCAAAAAATGTAGGCGGCTGGGAAAACGCTGTTAACAAGGACATGCAGGAATATAAAAACTTTTTAGACCTGTATGTTAAATTCAGAATGAAGCTTAGAGATGCACAGGTAAGAGCCTACGATAAAGACGAAAATCTGATGGGCGAACTTAAAGATTACCAGAAACAGGTTGGAGTTTCATATATTATTGAAAAGAAAGTGAATGAGCCTGGAATAAAGCAGTTATATGATAGAAGAAAAGAAGAATTCAGAGTTAGTCATATAATGATCAGACCAGACTCAACAGGCGATGAAGCTGCCAGAATAAAAGCTCAGGCAATTTTGGACAGCATAAAGAACGGACATAGTTTCGAAAATATGGCAATCAAACATTCTGATGATAAATTCTCAGGAGTTAACGGCGGAGATATTTATTACATAACTGCTGGATTACTTCCATACGAATTCGAAGATCCGATGTACACTTTACAGGCTGGTGAAATTTATCCTGAAGTTGTAAAAACAAGATTCGGATACCACCTGATAAAAGTTACCGAGAGAAATCATCGTACCCCTAAAATTCAGGCAAGTCACATATTAATTGGTTACCACAACAGTGAAGGCAACATTGACACTGCGTATGCAAAGATGCGTGCTGATTCTGTTTTAGCTCAGCTAAGAGACGGAGCTTCATTTGAAGAATTGGCTCTCAAATATTCAGATGATCCCGGTTCAAAGGAAAAAGGCGGCGATCTCGGATACTTTGAAAGAAGAATGATGGTAAAAGAGTTTGATGAGACTGCTTTCAAAATGGAAGTCGGTCAGATTTCTGATCTTGTTCAAACAAACTTTGGTTATCACATAATCAAGTTGACTGATAAAATGGATACCCAACCATATGAAGCTGAGTATGAAAACCTGAAGAACATGTTTAACAAGCAAAGATATCAGCACGAAAGGGAAGTATTGATTGAATCACTGAAGAAAAAATATAACTTCACCATCGATGAAAATAGTCTTGACCGATTTGTTGAAAACAGTGATTCGTTGAGATTTGGAATGGTTCACCCAAAATATGATGAAATAGCAAATGATGTTTTATTTTCATATTCAGGGAAAAAAGTAACAGTTGGTAATTTCCTTGAGGCAGCAAACAGCAATTCAAAAATCACTGCCAAGCCTATGGATGATATAGCTGAGGTTGAAAATGCAATAAATACACTCGCAGAGGATATGCTGCTTGAGGAAGAAGCAATGAATCTTGATAAGGAAGATCCACAGTTCGCTCAACTGATGGAAGACTACAAGGATGGTATCTTCATCTTCAAAATTCAGGAGGAGGAAGTCTGGAATAAAGTAAAAATTGACAGTGCTGATGTTTATAACTACTGGGACTCAAATAAAGATAAATACATTATGCCGGAGCGAATCAGCTTTACAGAAATCTTTTGCATGCAGGACTCAACAATTCAGAAATATTACACCATGCTTAAAGAAGGTGCATCATTCGATACTTTAGCTGCTCTTTATACAGAACGCAGCACGAAGAAGAAAGACAAGGGACAATATGATCTGCAGTCTGTCGATTACTCTGATTTCTATAAAGAAGCAAATAAAATTGCCAGTGTTGGTGAATATTCAGCACCGGTTGCTTTTGGCGGCGGGTATGCAATGTTCAAATTGAATGACAGACAGCCTTCAAGAATTAAAACATTTGAAGAAGCTAAAGCTGAAGTTTCAGGTGAATACCAGGAAATGCTTAGTAAAAAACTTGAGAACGATTACCTGACAAGTCTTGAGAAAAGATACGAGCCGAAAGTTTATTATAATGAACTCGAGAATGCTTTTAAGCAGGCAGAAAATAATTAAAGGATTATTACTCGTATCGCTGTTTCTTTTTTCATGTAGTAAACCTGAAAAACCGGATTCCTATATAGCGAGAGTCAATGATACATATCTTCTGGAATCTGAACTTTACGAGATGGCTGACTCCCAGTTTGTTTCGGAAAAATTCCGGTCGGCATTCATTAAAAATTGGGTAAGACAGGAAATTCTTTTCCAGGAAGCAGTTAAGCAGGGAATTACAGATTCTAAGGAATTTAAAAGAGCAATTGAAAATTCAAGAAGACAACTGGCAGCTTCATTACTTCTTGAAAATTTTTCGGCATCTTCACAGCTTAATGTTTCGCAGGCGGAGCTGGAAAATTATTATA
Organism: bacterium; assembly: GCA_016716565.1. Classification (NCBI taxonomy): domain Bacteria; species bacterium. The sequence continues at coordinate 722,195 of JADJWC010000002.1, read as the reverse complement.
AGGAGAATCAATCAAGTTTTCGTCTTCCTTTTAATTCCTATTTTCTGAACCGGATAACTTTTTCAGACAGGGAGTCAGCTGTAATGTTCCGTACTGAAGTAATTGTAAATGGCTGGCAGACTGCGGTTGAAAATTTTAAAGATTTACCACAACTTGTCAGTGTAACCAGCGAGTCATTAATACCGGAACAGGATATTTATCCCGGCAGGTTGATACGTGTTCTCGAAGGACTTTACCCACTGGAAATTAGCATTGTCATTCCTGATGACAACGGTTATTATACTGTTGTGCAGCTTTTAGAAAAATATTCGGCGCAGTCTGTTCCCCCGTACATAGCAGTGAAGAATGAAGTTGAAAGAAGATACAAATCTGCACTAACTGAATTAGCCCTGGAAAATTATATTGATGACCTGTACTCATTAAGCGAGATAGAAATTAAATGATAAAAGAATTCATAAATAAGATAATTATCCTTATCCTATTCTCCGGAGTTTTGTTTGCTCAATCAGGGGTTATAGATAAGATTGTTGCCGTTATTGATAATGAAATTATACTCCAGAGCGAGCTTGATTTCCAGGTAGCGATTTATGCATCCCAAAGAAGCCTCGATCCAAAATCTCCGGATTTGAAGAGGCAAATCCTTTTTACAATGATAGATGAAAAGCTTGTCTATGCGCAGGCAGAACTTGATTCAATAACAGTGACCGATGCTGAAGTAGCTCAAAGAATTGAATACCAGATAAACGTACTCAAACAGCAGTATGGTTCTGAAGCGAATATTGAAAAAATGTACGGGATGAGTCTTGAGAAAATAAAAAGAGAGCTTCGTGAAGATGTAAGGAAAAGTTTGATGGTTCAGCGTCTGCGTGAAAAGAATTTTGCACCTGTTGAAGCGTCCCGTCGTGAAGTTGAAGAATTCTATTACAACTTCAAGGATAGTCTGGGAATGATTCCGGAAAAGCTTCACATCTTTCATATCTTCAGGAATCCAAAAACAACTGACAGGTTGAAAGCACAATACCGCGATTTCGCTCAAGCAGTGCTTGATTCAATTAAGCAAGGTGCAAGTTTTGAAGAAATGGCAAAGAAATATTCCGAAGATCCGGGCAGCAAAACTTATGGCGGTGATCTAGGTTTTGTAAAGAAAGGTGTTTTCTATCCACAATTCGAAGCTGCTGCATTTGCTCTCGAAGTTGGTGAGTTATCGGACGTTGTTGAAACTCCGGTTGGTTACCATATCATCGAGCTGCTTGAACGAAGAGGTGAATCAATTAGAACCCGTCACATCCTCTTTAAGTTTAAAACAGATGAGGGAGCCGACCTTGAGACAATCGAATTCCTGACAGAGATAAGAGATAGTATTGTAAATGGAGTTAATACTTTCCAATTCTATGCAAAAAAATACAGTGAAGATAAAGAGACTGCACCGTTCTCGGGTGATTTGGGAACATTCTATATAAATCAGTTAGATAAAAATCTTCTTGATGTTGTATCAAAGATGAAACAAGAGGAAATCAGCTTTCCCAAAAGAATAGACTATGGACAGGGCATTTATGGTTATCATATAGTTTATCTTCAAACCAGGGTACCGCAGCATCCTGCAAGCCTTGAAGAAGATTACACTGAATTAAAACGGCTGGCTGACGAGTATAAAAAACAAAAGCAGTATGATACGTGGGTTGCTTCACTACGTGACAAAATTTATTGGGAAGTAAGACTGTAATTAGTAAGCAGTGAAAAGAAACATTATAATAATTTTTCCATCTAAAACTTAGCATCCGAAAGCTAGAAGCAAACTTTAAAAGGAAATAAATTTGAAAGAAACTCCCACCGGTCGAAATGACGTTGAGCTTGTTGAAAAGCTTGCCGAAAAAATCAAGAAAGTAAAATCAGAAATCGCAAAAGCAATTGTTGGTCAGGATGAAATAGTTGACCAGCTTTTGATTTCACTTTTTTCAAAAGGACATTGTTTATTAGTTGGAGTTCCCGGGCTCGCAAAAACACTTCTCATAAAAACTGTTGCTGAAGTTCTTGATTTAAAATTCAGCAGAATACAGTTTACTCCCGATTTAATGCCGAGTGATATTACCGGTACAGAAATTATAGAAGAAGATGCCATAAGCAAAAAAAGAAATTTCAAGTTTATTTCAGGACCAATCTTTGCAAACATTATTCTTGCAGATGAAATAAACAGAACACCTCCCAAAACTCAGGCAGCACTTCTTGAAGCAATGCAGGAAAATAAAGTGACTGCAGCCGGAACAACTTATCAGCTTCCTCAGCCATTCTTTGTTCTCGCAACGCAAAACCCGATCGAGCAGGAAGGAACATATCCTTTGCCTGAAGCACAGCTTGACAGGTTTATGTTCAACCTATGGCTTGATTATCCATCTTTCAAAGAGGAAATCAGAATTGTCGAAACAACAACGAGTGAATATAAAGCAAAGCTTGAAAAAGTTTTGAACGCCAATGAGATACTTGAGTTCCAGGATCTTGTAAGAAAAGTTCCTGTTGCTGATAATGTTATCGAGTATGCAGTTAAAGTTGCAAATATGACCAGACCAACGAATGGAAACTCACCACAATTCATTAAAGATTGGATAACGTGGGGCGCAGGACCGAGAGCTTCGCAGTATATGATTCTTGCATCAAAAACCCGTGCAGTTATCCAGGGAAGATTCACTCCGAACATTGATGACGTAAAAGTTGCAATGCTTCCCGTCCTTCGCCACAGGATTATTACCAACTTCAGCGCTGAAGCTGATGGAATAAAGTCTACAGATGTGATTGAGAGATTGTCCAGCGAAGTTTGATTTAATTTAATCCTGCGTTTTTAATAAAATTCTCTTTTTACTTGCCACTCACCAACAGTTGCTTTTTTATCTTGTAAAATCTTTGCATATTATTAATAGCAGTTCTGCCCCTTAGGAGAAACGTGTAGAATATAGTTTCTCTTTTCTTCCTTCCGGAATTTTGTGCTTCCCCCAAGGAGTAGTGTTAATAAATAAACACTTATTAAAATTTCTTTATTGGGAGGATGTCATGCGCAAAATGTCTTTTCTCAGCAATCTTATTACGGGTTTATTGGTTTTAAATTCATCTTTTGTCTTTGGGCAGGAAGATTCCCTAATTCTATTCCAGAATGATTTTGAATCATTTACTGCCGGTCAACAATTGGCTTGTCAGGACTCGATTAATTGGGATACTTGGAGCGGTCTTCCATGCGATCCGGTTGAAGATCCTTACGTGACTAACTCAATTGCTTATAGCGGAACGAACTCGGTTTGGATTCAGCAGAATAACGACCTTGTTAAACCTATTCCAGACTTTGATAGTGGCTACTATAGCATTAGTTTTTATTTATACATTCCCACAGCTTACACCGCTAGCTGGGGGCAGTTAGCAGCTTTTTATAGTCCTGATTCAACTGAGTGGGGATTTTATGTAAAATTTAATCCATTAGGTAACGGAGTTTTACTAGCTGGTGGATGGGGAACTGCACAATTTTCATTTTCTTATGATACGTGGATGCATAACGAACTAATTGTAGATTTAAATAGTGATTTGGCTGAATACTATTTTGAGGGTAATCTTATTCACGCGTGGCAATGGACTCTCGGTAACGGAGGCGATACTTGTAAACTTCAACTATCTGTAACAGATCTTTTGGGAAGCAACTGGCCCAATCCCGATTCATCTCAATGGTATTTAGATGATTATGTATTGGTACGAATAGATACTATAGTTGGTGTAAAGGATTTTTCTGTACCAACTGAATTTGCACTCGAACAAAACTATCCCAATCCATTCAACCCAACAACAACAATTAAATTCCAAATACCAGAAATGAGTTTTGTAACACTCAAAGTGTATGATGTATTGGGCAATGAAATTACAACATTGATAAATGAAGAAAAGCCAATTGGCAATTATGAAATTGAATTTGATGGAAGTGCATTAACAAGCGGGGTTTATTTCTATAAATTGCAAGCAGTCAATCCTTCGAAAGGCTCAGGACAAGTTTTTGTTGATACTAAGAAGATTGTATTGCTCAAGTAACTTCTTTTAAAGATGACATCTCTCAATGAGATGTCATCTTCTATAGTTCAATCTCATACTCTCGCAATTTTATAATTCTTCTTTGCGAAGTAAATTTCTTTAGTAAAGGTTTTAACAACTGTTGCAGCGGGTACAGCAAGCAGCATTCCCATCAGACCAAACAAAGTCCCTCCGCTGATTATGAGAAGAATTATTACGATCGGGTGCATATCAACACTCTTACCGAAAACATACGGCTGAACAAAACCATTATCGAAAGTGTAAGTAATTAAAACCACAAGCAGAATAAGTGGAACCTGTGAAAGATCTCCGTACTGAACTATCGAAACTATTATCGCAGGGATACCGCCGATCACTGGTCCAAAGTATGGGATGAGATGTCCAAGACCTGCGATTACTCCAAGTGGTAAAGCATTGGGGACGCCAATGAAATAAAAACCAAAGCCAATCATCACTCCGACAAATGTAGCATCAAAAATCCAGGCACGCACGAATAATCCAAGACGCAATGATACTTTCTTCAGAATGTAATATGACATCTCAAAATATTTATTCGGAATAGTTTGAAGCAGACCCTGCATTATTCTTCTGTAATCTTTCAAAATAAAAAACGTGATAAATGGAACAATCACCAGCACTGCTATTATTGAAACTACACTTGACAGTACAGTAGAGATACTGTCAAAAATATTTGTAATCTGCGAGGTGATGAATAGTTCAACTCTTTGTGTCAGGTCGCCGGATTTGAGAAAGGGTATATAGTGTAATAGGGTTCCTTCAAGTATTTTCATTTCCTCAGCAAAGGAAAAACCTTCAAGCGAACTTATCAACTGTTCCATCTGATAAACAAACTTCGGGATTATTATTGACAGACTAAAGTAAATGATGAATCCGAAAACAGCGAACATAATCAAAGTTGCAGTAAGCCGGTTAAATCCTTTTCCCTCGAGCATAGAAACGAACGGCGCAAATATAAACGCCAGCAGAACTGACAAAGACAATATGATAATTATTTCTGTGAGCAGGTAGAAAAGGTAAAGAAGAATAATTATTCCTGCAGTCCATAAAAGGAATTTAGTAAAGTGCTTGTAAGTTGAATCTGTCATAAAGCAATTAATTTACTGCTTCAATTCTCCTGATGCCTGGCACATTATTCATCAAAGCTCTTTCGATGCCGGCGCGTAACGTAAGCACCGACATAGGGCAGTTTTCGCATTCACCAGTAAGCCTGACTTTGACAATATTCTCATCGGTTATTTCAACAAGTTCAACATCGCCATTATCTGCCTGCAGGAAAGGTCTTATTGACTCAAGTGCTTTTAAAATTTCCTCTTTCATCGGTATTACTAATTTACTTCTGTAAATCTAATGAAAATTTTGAAATGAAATATGCGAATTGTCATTGCGAGTCCCGTTTTTAACGGGACGAAGTGATGACAGTCCGTTAATCATCATCACCAAGAAGTATTTCAACTTTTCCCGGCGCTTTTGAATTTCTGATATTCACCTGTTCGGCAAGATTTCTTGAAATATCAAGGATTATTTCGGCATCCTTAGAATCAGGAATGTCGAAGACAATTGGTATACCTTTATCGCCGCCTTCTCTTATTTGTGGATTTATTGGAATACCGCCGAGGAAAGGAACTTTCAATTCTCTCGATACTCTTTCACCGCCGCCGGAACCAAATATATCATATCGATTTTTTGTATCCGGTGCGATGAAGTAACTCATATTTTCAATCAAGCCGAGTACGGGAACATTTACTCGTTGAAACATTTTCAAAGCTTTTCTTGCATCGATGAGAGAAACTTCCTGTGGTGTTGTGACTATAACAGCACCTGTCAGAGGAATTGTCTGAACTAAAGTTAATTGAATATCACCGGTTCCGGGAGGCATATCGAAAACAAGATAATCTAGTTCTCCCCACGCAACATCGGTCATAAATTGTTTGATGGCTCCACTTGCCATCGGTCCGCGCCAGATTAACGGGGCATTATCATCAATTAAAAGTCCAATTGAAATCATTTTTAATCCGAATGCTTCGAGAGGAATTAGCCTGACTTTTCCATCATCCTGGATTACATTTGGTTTTTCATTTACTCCAAGCATCAGCGGAATGCTTGGTCCGTAGATATCCGCATCGATCAATCCGACTTTTGCACCGTCTTTAGCAAGAGCAACCGCAAGATTGACAGCAACAGTTGATTTACCAACACCGCCTTTACCGCTGGCAACAGCTATTGTGTTTTTAACTCCGGGAAGAATTGCTTCTTTCTTCGGATCTTTATGAGTAGTTACAGTTGATACTCTCTGCTGAACATTCAGATGAATATCGTGAAGCTCAGGAAATTCCTGCTTAATAATATCTGCAATTTTATTATAGTCGAAGTTTGTCTCTTTGTTCAGAGCCGGGATTGAAATATCGACGGTCAGAGAACTGCCGCTGCGTTCAATTTTTTTTATTGAGTTAAGAGTTAGTGAGTTTTTGTTGAAATTTTTATCATCAATTTTCTTGATAGCAGAAAGAATACCGCTTTTTGTTATTTCAGTCATGGTTTTATCTGATTTTAATTTATGATTATTAAAAATAATTGCTCAAAAGATAAGCAATTGAATGGAGAGAGGAAGTTCCTTAATGAGTCTCTTTTATGATTTTACAGTTAGTCCGGAATTTTTTTTCAACCTGTTTCATCAGCCACTCCTGACTGTTTATGAGTTTTGCGCCGTTACTCGGTGTTACCATTTTATAGGTCATATCATCTAAAAGGGTGCGTGCTTTTTGGTTATCCTTCAGAGATGCTTTGATAAGAGTCTTCATCACATCATTTCTGATTTTTTCATTCTCGATGGGAAATAAAGTTTCAACTCTTCCATCAAGATTTCTCTGCATCATATCGGCGCTGCCCATATACATTTCTTCGTTCCCATCATTGTAGAAATAAAATACTCTGCTGTGCTCGAGAAATCTTCCTACAATGCTTCTGACTTTAATATTCTCGCTCAGCCCTTCCACACCGGGAACGAGGCAACAAATACCACGGATTATTAATTCGATTCTAACTCCTTCGTTGGAAGCTTCATACAAAGCACTAATAGTTTGAGGATCAACCAGGGAGTTCATCTTCCAGATAATTTTGCCTTCTTTGCCGGCTTTAACGTTTTCAATTTCACGGAAAACTTTTTGGAGCATTTTTTCACGCATATTAACTGGTGATACAAAAAGCTTTTTATATTCCGTTTGTTTCGAGTAGCCTGTTAAGTAATTGAACACATCAGAGACATCGGAACAAATATCTTCATCGCAGGTAAATAGTCCGAAGTCAGTATAAATTTTGGCAGTTACTGCATTGTAATTTCCAGTGGCAAGGTGAACGTATCTTTTTACTCCGTCAAATTCTTTTCTCACTACTAAAGTCATTTTTGCATGAGTTTTTAATCCCACCAAACCATAAACAACATGTGCACCGGCTTTTTCCAGTTCACGTGCCCAGAAGATATTGTTCTCCTCATCAAATCTTGCTTTAAGCTCAACAAGTACCGCAACCTGTTTTCCTCTTTCAACAGCTTCTATCAGTGCTTTAACAATAGGTGAATCAGTACCAACTCTGTATAATGTTTGCTTGATTGCGAGAACTTCAGGATCTCTTGCTGCATTCCTTACAAATTCAATAACTGGTGTAAATGAGTGGTATGGATGATGGAGAAGAATATCTTTTTGCTTAATAACCGAAAATATATCTTCTTCGGTTTCAAATGTTTTTGGTACAATCGGGTAAAATGGTTTCTCTTTAAGTTGATGGAGAGGAAGTTTGTAGAGACTCATTACATCACTTAACCCGATAGGTCCGTCAGCGATGTGAATATCTTCCCGTTTAATCCTTAAGTTTTCCATTAAAGTTTCCAGCATATATTCAGGCATTGTGCTTTCGACTTCGAGTCTCACCACTTGTCCGAATCTTCTTTGCCTGATGTTCTCTTCAATAACACGAAGCAGATCATCAGCTTCATCTTCCTGCAATTCTATATCAGTATCGCGTGTGACACGGAATTTGTGAGCTTCAACCACTTCAACACCCGGGAAAAGTAAATCGAGGTTTGCTCTGATAAGATCTCCAAACCAGATAAACTTAGCTTCGAAGCCGCCATTATTATCCGGTCGACGTGACGGATTAAGAATATCATCAACTGGCAGAAGTCTTGTATAAGTGCTTGGTACTTTCACTCTTGCAAAATGAGTGTCACCTTTAGGATTACGAATCAGTACCGCAAGGTTTAAGCTGAGATTCGAAATGTATGGAAAAGGTCTTCCCGGATCGAACGCAAGAGGTGTCAGTATCGGGTAAATTTCTTTTTTAAAATATTCACGAAGTATATTTCTTTCCTCCGGTGAATACTCAGCGATCTTCTGAACGTAAATTTTATGTTCGCGTAATGCCGGGACAATTTCATTATTCCAGTATTCATCCAGCTGCTTAAGCATTGGTCTTAAAACTTTTTCAATTTTCTGAACCTGTTCAAGAGGAGTCAAACCATCGATTGTGGGCTCAAGGATATTAGCAGCAATCTGCTCTTTCAATCCTGATACGCGAATCATATAGAATTCATCAAGGTTTGAAAAGAAGATAGAAATGAATTTTACCTTTTCCAGAAGAGGAAGTTCAGGATTCAAGGCTTCTTCCATAACTCTGCGGTTAAATTCTACCCAGCTTAAGTCTCTGTTAAAAAAATTTTTTGGATCTTTATATTTTTTGAGGATTTCTTTGCCTGTCATCTTAATTATTCTTTCAAATTGCGCACAAATATAATACAAATACAATCTATATGCCGGAGATAATCTGAGTATCCAGCAGGATTAAATTGTCAATAAAATGATTTTTTGAAGTCCCGACCTAAATGTGTTGCCGATTTTTACTGAATGGTTAAAAAATTTTAATGTGAAGTTAATCTGTATTTAATTCACACAGGCTAGTTTATTTGGGTATTTCCGAATGCACCCGATATTCTGACTTATCCTTATAATGTTGGTGAAACGGTTTTTTAATAATATGAGTTATTGAAAAAGCTACTATCTCCTTTAGATCTCCATTATACATTCACAATTTTGTTGTAATTTTTGACAGTAAAATCTAATCAGCTATGAATTTAATCGAATGGAATGATCAACTAAGATTTCTTGTCGCTATTGCATTAGGTTTTCTGGTTGGTCTGGAGAGAGAAAGTAGAAGCGCTACAATATCAACCAAACTAACTGCGGGAGTAAGAACGTATACTCTTATCAGTTTATTCGGCTTTGGGTGTGCCTGGTTATTCAGATTAAGTATAGAATTTATCATACCGGTTGGTATCCTTGTGATCGGAGCGATGTCCCTTGCGGGATATCTTGCCAAGCAAAAAACAGGCGCGATCGGCTGGACAAGCGAAATGGCCGCAATACTAACCTTTGTGGTTGGCGTTTTATCACTCGTCGCAGATATATGGATTCCAATGGCGATTGGTATCTTCACAACACTTTTACTTTCAGAAAAAGCTAAGCTTGAACAATACATTGAGAAGCTTGATAAAGCAGAATTTCTTGCTGTAATTAAATTTCTCATTGTTACTATAATTATTCTTCCTGCTCTACCTGACAAAGATTATACTAAATATAATCTTAATCCCTACCGGATCTGGCAGCTTGTTATCCTGATATCATCAATTGGATTTGTCGGCTACTTTTTAATGAAGAAGTTTGGCGATAAAGTAGGGATCTGGCTATCCGGAATACTAGGTGGAATAGTGTCCAGCACCGCTGTAAGTATTGCCATGGGTAATTTTGCGAAAAATAATAACGTTACTTCCGAAAGAGCCTTGCAAGCAACTATCCTGGCAAGCAGTGTGATGTATTTAAGAATATTGGTCATAATATTTTTAATAAATCCTGCAATTGGTGTTCTGATCTGGTGGAAGTTAATTATTCTCTTTGCGGCAGGAATTCTGTTTGCGGTTTTAATTAAGGATAAAACTCAAAGTTCCTCTGCAGCTTCAATATCTACAATTCAAAATCCGTTTGAAGTAAAACCAGCATTAATATTTGCTTCGCTTTTTGTTCTTCTTTCAATAATCACTATTTGGGTTAAACAGTATCTCGGAGAAACCGGAGTGCTGGGTTTATCGGCGATAGTTGGCGTAACTGATATTGATCCTTTTATTCTTTCTTTAATTACAAAGCAAACGATGATCGATAGAATTGTGATTGCATCAATTTTAATATCGATGATGAGCAATACGATCGTGAAAGGAATTTATTTCGGTGCCCTGGCCAGGCAAATGAGAAAAATTGCACTTTTATATTTTTCTTTATGGACCGTACTTCACGCAGTCGTAATTTTTATTTAGTCTATAAATTCACCGATACTATCTGACTGTTGCCCGATAGTATCGGTTGTTAACTTTAATGCTATTGCTAAGCGAACAATAAATATAATATCACAAGCGGCAGCACAAGTACTAATATCCCGAATAACACATCCTTCAGGAATGAATTCTTCTTTTCATTTTGAGTAGTTGACATATTTTTTCCTTTATCCAAAAAAGCTATTAAAGCTTTTCAAATTTTAGTTTGAAAATGATTGTTTGTTACTTATGAAGAACGATCAGATAAAGGTGTACGGTGGGCTGCGGGGATTTGTGGTTTCGATAAAAACAAATAATAGAATTGGCCTGTCTTCCGATGTTGAGATCTCAGCAAATTTTTTTTGATGCAAATCCGTTTTTAACAGAACAGCAAGATTCAGATTGAAAAGCGGCTGAACCTTCAGGTTTTCAGTTATCCGTTTAGTTTCATTCTGAAAATAAAAGAGTTTCTCTGGTGACGTTAAATCGTAATTTATTAATGTGTGTACCGGTATATCAGATGTTGAAGAAAGTGTATACGCATTTTGATAAATCAACGAGCAGGTCAACAGGTTTATAAACCAAAGGCAGAGGATAATAACCTGAATCAATCTTGAAGCAGACTTCCTGAAGACTTTAAGAAATTTTCTCTGGATGTTAATTGGCATAATTACGGGATCAAAATTAGCAATTAAATTCTGTATTACAATTTCGGATTGAAATACTCACGTTTTCAATCAATTCTATCATTTATGGATACATTATTGGTGATTAGCAATCGTCAAAATTATTGCTAAGTTAATACAGGTTATGATTTTACTTTTTGTGAAACCAGTCGAGTTGAGATTTCTCAACACCTTATGAAAAAGTTCGGATTTTTCCGTAACCTTCTCACACCCATCCGCAGCTTAACGTTTGGCTTCTCATTGCTTAGCGTTATTGGCGCTGTCATCCTGATGATGCCTTTTTCTTCTATAAATGGTCAATACACTTCATTCCTCGATTCACTTTTCACTTCGATGTCTGCAGTTACAACAACAGGGTTAATCGTTGTGGATACAGGAACTTATTTCAACAGGTTCGGACAGACAGTAATAATGATTTTATTCCAGATAGGCGGATTGGGATATATGATATTTATATCGCTTGCAGTGCTTGGTTTTGCGGGAAAGATTTCAATGTCAAACAGGATACTACTGAGAGAATCGATAAGCAGGCCAACAAGTGTTGACCTGTTAAAGTTTACGAAGATTATGATTCTATCAACACTTCTGATCGAAGTACTTGGTGTAATCTTCTTAACAATTTATTGGATGGAGTACTTTTCATTTAGTGAAGCATTATACTCAGCGGTTTTTCATTCCATATCAGCATTTACAACTGCAGGATTTTCAACTTACACGGACAGCTTTATCAAATATGGAACTTCCTTTTCTTTCAATTTTGTTGTCGTGTTGATAATGGTACTTGGCTCGCTTGGATTTTTTGTTTTATATGACCTTGCAGTTCTCTTTTCACCTAAGCGCAAACAACCACATCGGCTGTCAATGCATACAAAACTTATTGTAAGCTTAACATTAATTCTCACACTGATCGGCGGCGGAATAATCTTTATTTCTGAGAATTGGAGCGGTTCAAATAGTAATCTGGATAAAATATTGTTATCAGTCTTTCAAGCATCTTCAGCTTCAACAACTGCAGGATTCAATTCTGTGGATATCGGATTGATGACAAGAGCAAGTTTATTCATACTGATAATACTAATGTATATAGGCGCAGGGCCAGGAAGTACAGCAGGAGGAATTAAACAAACAACTTTCGGGGTGATTCTTATTTCACTTTATAACCAGCTAACTGGTAGAGAAAAAGTTTTGGCACTTAAAAGAAAAATTTCTGATGATACTGTAAAGAGAGCTTTGTCAATTGCAGCATTAGCACTACTCTGGTTTATTGCAGCAGTTTTGGCTCTAACGATGAGTGAGGATAAAGATTTTTTAAAAATAGTTTTTGAAGTCGGCTCTGCTCTTGGTACGGTTGGATTGTCTGCCGGCATAACAGCTGACCTGACACCATTTGGCAAAATTGTTATAATAATAACTATGCTGATCGGAAGAGTCGGTCCATTGGGAATCGGACTTACAATTCTCAGAAAGAAAAAAGTATCATCATACCAATATCCGGAAGATGAAATTTTAGTCGGTTAAAAAATAAAGGATAAATTTTATGGGACAATATGTAGTGATTGGTTTGGGGAATTTCGGATTCAGTACAGCAGTATCACTTATGAAAAGGGGAAACGAAGTTCTTGTAATAGATTCCAACGCAAAGAGGATCGAACAAATAAAAGAACTCGTTACCGAAGCGATAATAGCTGATGCAAAAGAAAAATCTATTCTGCAGGAATTTATTCAGCCGGATGTCGACGCGGTTATTGTGAATCTTGGTGACACAATCGAATCAAGTTCTTTAGTTACATTGTATCTGAAAGAGATGGGTGTGCAGCATATAATTGTAAAAGTTGTGGAAGAAATCCACGGTGCAATTCTGAAAAAGTTAGGTGCAAACGAAATCATTAACCCGGAAAAAGATTCAGCAACAAGATTAGCCGAGAGATTGACTGCACCGAATTTAATCGAGCACATACCTCTCGCTCCCGAATACAGCATTGTTGAAATTGTAGTGCCGGATAAATTTTCAGGCAAGTCGCTGAAAGAACTGCAATTGAGGAATAAATTCAACCTGGAAGTTGTTGCAATTAAAGATGTGCTTTCAGAAAAGTTTAAGTTGATACCTTCTGCTGATTATAAGCTTGAACCTGATAACATAATTATTGTTATTGGTAAAAAGGATGATCTGACTAAATTGAAATTCTAATAATCTACTTCTTCCAGAAAGCAGGAGATAGAATTACCAGCACGGTAAATAACTCAAGCCTCCCAACCATCATAAGAAAGCTGAGTATCCATTTAACGGAATCCGGGAGATGAGCAAAATTGTTGACCGGACCGACAGTCCCTATTCCGGGGCCGATGTTGCCGATACAGGTCGCGGTCGCACCAATTGCCGTTACAAAATCTACTCCGAGTAGAGAAATAATTATCGAACCAAATACAAAAAGCAGAATATAGAAAATGAAAAATGCCTGAACGTTCGATACAATTTCGGCAGTAACAGTTTTGTTATTGAACTTTACTGGAATGATAGCACGGGGATGGATCAGTCGTTTTAGTTCAGTCCAGCCGTTCTTAAATAAAATAACCTGTCTTACAAATTTGATTCCACCGCCTGTAGAACCAGCACATCCTCCAACAAAAAGCAGAACGAAAAAAATCATCCTGGAAAACGGAGCCCAGTTTTCATAGTCCGACGAAACAAATCCTGTAGTTGTTGTAAGCGATACGACGTGGAACAGCGATTGACGTATTCCTTCTTCCCAGTGAAAATCTACATGAGGAATGTGGATGATCATCACAAACAAGCTAACAAACACAATAAAGCTGAAATAATATCTGAACTCAGTGTTGGTTTTCAGAAAACTGAAATTTCTGTGGATAGCAAAGTAATGCAGAGTGAAATTCATTCCTGCCAGGAACATAAAAACAATGAATACATATTGTACATAGGGTGAAGTAAAATAGGCAGTGCTTGTATTCTTTGTGGAGAATCCTCCTGTACCCATTGTAGCAAATGAGTGAGTGAGAGAATCGAAAAAATTCAAACCACCCGCCATTAACAACAAAGTTTCGGCAGCAGTGAGAATTACATAAATACCCCAGAGTCTTTTTGCAGTTTCTTTTACTCTCGGATGAATTTTATCTTTTATTACACCGGGAACCTCCGCAGTAAAAAGCTGCATTCCACCGATACCAAGCAAAGGGAGAATTGCAAGGGAAAGCACAATTATTCCCATTCCGCCAAGCCAGTGAGTTAAGCTTCTCCAGAAGAGTAATCCATGCGGAACTTTTTCCATGTCAGATAATATTGATGCCCCGGTAGTTGTGAAACCGGACATGGTTTCGAAGAAGGCATCAGTATAATTTGGGATAGCACCGTGGACAACAAACGGTATTGCACCGAAGAGCGACATTATTATCCAGCCGAGTGATACAATTAAATAACCTTCACGTTTTCCTAGTTCTGCAATTTCACTTTTCCGCGTAGATATCCAGATGATAAAACCTAGCAGTGCTGTGCTGAGTCCCGAAACGAGTAAAGAAAATATATCATCAGATTGGTGGTAAACTGAAAATCCGATACCAGTCAGCATGAAAAATCCGGTCAGCATTATAAGAAAACTGGTTATGTTAAGGACTATTCTGTAATTCACATTACAAATCTAAATCATCAAAAATGGAGAGACAATTATTATTTTACTTCTTCCAGAGTGAAGGTGAGAAGAGAATGAGAATGGTGAAAATTTCCAGTCTTCCTAATAGCATTACGAAACTTAGTACCCATTTACCAACATCAGTAACCGAACTATAATTTGATACCGGACCTGTTACATTTAGACCGGGACCAATGTTAGCAAGGCAGGCCGCAACAGAACCCATTGCCGATGTGGAATCTAAACCGGTGATAGCAAGAATGACCGAAGCGATGCCAAAAATAAAAAGATAAAGAAGAACAAATGCACCAACTTTTGCGATAATTTCGGTTTGAATGACTTTACCGTTTTGTCTGACGGGAATAACAGCCTGCGGGTGTATCAATCTTTTCAATTCCAGCAAACTATTTTTTAACAGCAGTTGATATCTTACCATTTTCACTCCACCGCTTGTTGATCCGGCGCAAGCACCCAGTAAAAGTAGAATTAGAAATACCTCTGTGAAAAACGGAGCCCACTTCTGGTAATCAACTGTTGCAAAACCTGTAGAACTGATAACCGAAATAACACTGAATGCAGTATCTCTAAAAGATGATTCAACTGATTGGTTATTGTAAATTATCAGGAAGAGCGAAGATGATATCACAACAAAAAGTACCAGAGTCAAATAAAATTTAAATTCGCTATCCTTGAAGTAGTTGAACAACTTACCTTTCAGAGCGAGATAATGAAGTGAAAAATTAGTCCCGCCGATCATCATAAAAAAGATAATCACATATTCAATAAAAGGTGAATTATAAAATGCTATACTTTGATTCTTTGTTGAAAATCCTCCCGTTGCCAAAGTTCCGAAAGAATGACAGAGTGAATCAAACAAGTTCATTCCTCCAAATAAAAGAAGCAAAGTTTCAGTTCCGGTAAACAGAACATAAATTGCCCAGAGTCGCTTAGCCGTTTCTTTGACACGAGGATGAAGTTTGTCCTTGCTTGGACCTGCAACTTCAGCCTGGAACAACTGCATCCCGCCAATTCCTAACAACGGAAGTATAGCTATTGAAAGAACAATTATTCCCATACCGCCGATCCAGTGAGTCATACTTCTCCAGAAAAGCAATCCGTGCGGTAGTACTTCCACATTGCTCAATACTGATGCCCCGGTTGTTGTAAAACCAGATACTGTTTCGAAGAATGCATCTGTAAATGAAGAAAAGTACCCGGAGAAATAAAATGGGAGTGCGCCAAACACTGACATCAAAAACCAGCCAAGCGTAACTATCAGATAACCTTCACGTTTACTAAATTCTTTTTCGAGATTTTTTGATGTGAGAATCCACATAATAAATCCAAGCAGAGCAGTGCTAAGTCCGGAAAACAATAAGACGACAATGTCATCATCATTGTAATACAGTGAGAAAGGAATTCCAGCAAGCATGAACAACCCGGTTAATATTAATAAAAAACCGAGTATGTTCAGGACAAGTTTGAAGTTCATTACTTAAAGAACTTTTCCGTTTGTTTTACACCACCGGGAAGAGAGAATACAACTACTTTATCGCCTTTTTGAATCTTAGTATCTCCCACCGCAATAATAGATTCTTCCCCGCGGATAATACCTCCGATGATTGCTTCCTTCGGGAAGTTGAGATCTTTGATTGGTTTTTTTGTAATCGGTGAGTTTGCCTGGACAAAATATTCCATAATATCCGCATCAACGCCTTCAAGAGTGCTCAGAGCAAGTACTTCACTTTTTCTGATGAATCTGGAAATGTTATTTGCAGCAATTAATTTCTTATTGATGAGAGAATCAAGTCCGATGGTTTGAGTCAGCGGGATGTAATCAACTTTATCAACGAGACCGATTGTTTTCTTTACTCCAAGGTGCTTTGCCATAAGACATGTGATAATATTTGTCTCAGCATCTTCGGTTACGGCGACAAAAGCATCAACATCAATTATTCCTTCTTGGGCAAGCAGATCAATATCCCGTCCGTCTCCTTTAATCACTAATGTGCTCTTCAACGTGTCGGCAAGCTTAAGACTTTTCTCTTCATCCGATTCAATCAGTTTGACGGTCATTTTATCTTCAAGCAATTGAGCAACCCTGTGACCAATTTTACTACCGCCGAGTATCATAATGTTATCAAACTTAATATCTTCTTTCCCTGCAAGCTTCATCACAACGCTGTTGCCTTCAGGTTTTGTAATTACGAATACCTGGTCGTTTGGTAAAAACCTGTCGTTGCCTTTTGGAATTATAGTTCTGAAATTTCTTTGGAGTGCTACAATTCTGAAATCGTATGTTTCAAATTCTTTAGCAATATCGAGAATGGTTTTTCTGATGACGGGAGCTTCCTTATCCAGCCGCAATCCAATTACCGAAAGTTTTCCTCCCTCAAAATCCATAACATCTGTTGCCGCAGTTCTCATTATCAGGTTGACCATTTCTCTTGCTGCAAGCTCTTCAGGATAAATCATAAAATCTACACCAATATCCTGAAATCTGAATTCGAGCTCATCATCAAGATATTCGGAATTACCTATTCTGGCTATGGTTCTTTTTGCGCCTAGTTTTTTAGCAAGTATCGAACTCGTTACATTTGCTTCTTCAAATGAGGTTACAGCCACAAAAAGATCAGCTTTTTCAACCTGTGCCTGTTTGAGTACTGAAATGTTTGTTGAGGAGCCGTTGATGGTAAGCACATCAGCAAGAGAATCTAAATAACTCAGCCTCTGCTGATCCTTATCAATTGCAATGATGTCGTGCTCTTCATTGGAAAGCTGTTTTGCCAGATGATATCCAACGTCCCCCATCCCTGCGATTATAATTCTCACTCTTCTTTACCTTACTTATTTCTACAAACAGAGTAAATTTCAGTTTTTATCAGGCAAAAAACAATTCGATTTTATTACTTTAAATGATGAAAGTCACACTAATATCAATAATAAGTGTGACTTTAAGTAAATAGATGGAAAAAGAATCAGGCTGTAACGCCGACTTTTGCAAACAGTTTCTGAAACTCTCTCGCTTTTCTTTCTTTCCAGTTTTCTTTATGATAAGCGTAACCAACAATTAAAGGCATAGCAACTGTAGCTTCAGAGTAAACCATCTGCTCGTACGTTGTTTCGACTTTACCCCACGAGCTTGCTTCTTTAAGTGTTGATCCGGAAAGTGCACCATCTCTTTCATCAGCAACTGTTATTTGAACAGCGTACTTATGCATCGTTGCATCTTCCTGAAGAATATCTGCTGCAACAACAATATCCTGTGTGAAGTTTTTAGGAACACCGCCGCCAATCATAAAGATACCTGTGTCTTTGCTTGCGAGTTTAATTTTTGTGAGTTCAACAAAATCTTTTGCTGAGTCAACAGAAACGTGGTTATCAGGATTTTGTGTTTGATGAACTACGAAACCGAATCCAGCAGAGCAATCTGAAAAAGCCGGAACGAAAATCGGGACATTCTTTTTGTAAGCAGCCCAAACAACTGAATCATCTACTTTTGGTCCGCCGTTGTTTTCAAGATATCTTCCAAACTCATAAAGAAACTCTCTTGATGAATATGGTTTTGGTTCCATACCATCGAATATTTTTGCGCAAGTGTCGTCACAAATTCTCAACTCATCTTCATCAATAAAAGTATCATAAATTCTGTCGATGTGCAGATCTCTCATTTTATTATCATCGACCCATTTTGTTCCTTTGTAGTGCTTGAAACCAAGTGCTTCAAAGAAATCCTGATCAACAATGATCGCACCCGTTGAAACGATTGCGTCAACCATATTGTTCATGATCATATCATAAACAACTTTCTTCAGCCCAGCACTGAAAAGACTCCCGGCTAGCGTTAGAATAATTCCGCAGTTCTTATCTTTTATCATCATATCATAAATTCTTGCAGCGCGATTGAGATCTCGTGCAGTAAAAGCCATATTCTCCATAGCATCAACTAAAGGGACTACATTGTGTTTTTTGATATCAATATGTTCGATAACTTCTTTAAGATAATCTTTCTTCTGAGCCATCTTTCCCTCCTTAATATTTTGGAAATGAAATTATTAAAATCATAGAAATTAAAAGAAATATTTTGCCATTTTAAGAATGCCTTGCTTCCACGGAACTCTGTGTGAAATACCGGTTTTATTTTTAAATTTTTCGTGGTTTGCAAGATACCATTTATAATTTCTTATTAAAGCATCTTTGTTTGAATACTTTGGTTTGTAACCGAGAACTTTTTCTGCTTTTTCAATTGATACAAAAGAATCTTTTGACGCTGTTTCGTAAACCCATTTGTAAAGCGGAGAAAGTTTCATTGATTCAAGAACTTTGAGAGTTAGTATAATAGGCTTTTCCGGAAGTCCTTTTATTTTCTTTCCATGACCTGCAAAATCAAGAACTGCCTGATAATCTTCCCGCATAGTAGTAAATTCTTTTGCGCCAATGTTGAAAGTATCATTAACATTTTCTTTATCCAACGTAGAGCAAAGATAAATTGCTTCGCATAAATCCTCTACGTCTAAAAGTTGGTAACGATTTTTTCCGTTTCCGATCATTGGAAAGCCATGCCCATCCTTTGCCCAATCGTAGAGTAGGTCAAAAACTCCCAGCCGCTCGGGACCAATAAATGATTTAGGCCGGATTATCGGAACGCACATTCCTTTATGTCGAAACTTTAAACATTCTTCTTCTGCCTGAATTTTAGCTTTACCATATGGACCAACTCCATCTAGTTTATCAGTTTCATAAAGAGGATGATGGTCTGGTATTCCGTATACAGCGGTTGATGATATGTGAACGAATCTTTGAACTTTAAATTTTTCTGCCGCTTCAAGCATTGTTCTTGTACCATCGATATCCGTTGAAAAAATTTCGTCCGGAGCGTATAATGGAAGTGCGGCAGCTGAATGGACAACTATATCAACTCCTTCAACAGATTTTTCGGCATCCTCTCTATTTCTGATATCGCCCTTAATTACCTCAATCTTGTCTTTCATGTCGGGATAATCAAATTCAACAAGATCAAGAGATTTAATATGTTGACCTTTTGAATAAAGGTAACGAATTAAGTTTATTCCTAAAAATCCGGATCCCCCGGTTACAAGAAATTTCATTTTATCCTTGGGATTTATACAAAAAAACTGAATTTTAGAGCACAAAGTTACAAATTTCGCTTCGGTCATCAAATAATTCAAGCTTTATTACTATCGATTATGTCGATTTGATTTTAAGCATTTCAGTACTTGCTGGATTAAATAGAGGACTTTGCTATGGTTAAAAAAAGCATCAAGTTAATTGGACTTTAAATTTCTTGACTTTTAGAGGGTAGGAGCTTATTTTTTCAGGCTCAAAAATTGAATTTGTTTAACGAAGGAGTTTATTTTGAAAAAGACAGGTATGACAAGGTTCATTAAGACCGAGGATGCCGCCCGAAAGTGGTACCTTGTTGATGCGAAGGACCAGGTGTTAGGAAGACTAGCTTCCAGAGTTGCATCAGTTATCAGAGGAAAGACGAAACCAATTTTCACACCGAATATGGATACCGGTGATTTCGTGATTGTAATTAATGCTGACAAAGTTAAAATGACAGGCAAACGCGAAGAACTGAAAAAATATATCTGGCATAGTATGTATCCTGGTGGACAGAAGATTCGTTCTTACGAAGAAATGAAAAGTAAAAAACCAGAGTACGTCATTCAGGAAGCTGTTAGAGGTATGCTACCGAAGAACAGATTAGGCAAAAGTCTGATTACGAAATTAAAAGTTTATGCAGGACCCGAACACCCGCACAAAGCTCAGAAACCAGAATTATTAAGCACATCGGAGAAGTAATGGCTGATAGAATTTTTATTGGAAGAAGAAAAACATCTGTAGCAAGAATTATATTGAAAAATGGTAATGGTAAGGTGACAGTAAATGGAAAAGAGTTTGAGAAGGCTTTCCCATTACTTGTTAGTCGTGAAGACATAACAAAACCTTTTTATGTAACCGAAACAAAAGGCAAATTTGATGTGTTCGTTAACGTAAAGGGCGGCGGTTCAACAGGTCAGGCACAAGCAATAAGATTAGGTATTGCGAGAGCTTTAATAGATTTGAATCCCGAATACAGACAGGCATTGAAAATAGAAGGTCTTTTAACAAGAGATCCAAGAATGGTTGAAAGAAAGAAATACGGTCAACCGAAAGCAAGAAAAAGATTTCAATTTTCTAAAAGATAATCTGGTTATTGGTTCATTTATTTTTAGTTCTGGTCAATTGGTAATCAGCCTTGATTCAATAATTAGAGCTGAACTTATAGACTAAAACTGTAAACTATGAAACTAAAACCAACAACAATTAACAATAAACTAAATTAATCAACATTCATATCTTCCGATTTACCTCCTGTGTCCGGCAGTAGTCGGGTGAAAGGTAGAGAAGACGAAGATAGAAGACCTGCCTGACGGTAGGCAGGTAAAAACAGGAGATATATTTATGGCAACTGTAGAGTTGACGCACCTCATTGAAGCAGGTGCACACTTCGGGCACTTAACACGCCGCTGGAATCCCAAGATGAAACCATTCATTTTTATGGAGAAGAATGGGATCCACATCATTGATTTAAAGAAAAGTCTTGGATTATTAAATCAAGCATACCAGGAAATGGTCGATGCTGTTTCGCAGGGAAACACAGTACTTTTTGTGGGTACTAAAAAGCAGGCAAAAGGTGTAATCGAATCCGAAGCAAAAAGATGCGGAATGAACTGGGTTAGTGAGCGATGGCTTGGCGGAATGCTCACAAACTTTTCGACAATCAGAAAAAGTGTAAAGAGATTACAGAACATCGAAAAACAGGAAACTGATGGAACCTTCGAAAAGATTACGAAGAAGGAAAGATTGTTTCTTACGCGGGAGCGCGACAAGCTGAAAAAAATTCTCGAGGGAGTTGAAACGATGGGAAAACTTCCGGGAGTTGTTTTTGTAGTCGATATTAAAAAGGAAGATATAGCAGTTAAGGAAGCAAAAAGATTGAACATTCCGGTCTTTGCTATTGTTGATACGAACTGCGACCCTGATGATATAAATTATATGATCCCGGCAAATGATGACGCTGTTAAAACAATTGAACTTATCGTAAAGCATATGGCTGATGCTGTTATTGAAGGACAGGCAAAGTTCAAAGAAAGAAGAGCTGAGGAAATTGCTGAAAGAGAAAGAGCACGGAAAGAGCATCACGAAGAAACTGAACAAGCGGAAGAGAAAAAGGTATCCAAGAAACATTTGAAGAGAAAAGACAAAAAAGAAGAAGATATATCTGAAGAAAAAAAAGATTCTGAAGAAACAAAAACTTCTTCCGAAAATTAATTTTGAAAGGAACTAATTATTATGGCAATTACTGCTGCACAAGTAAATGATTTAAGACAACGAACCGGTGCCGGTATGATGGACTGCAAACGGGCACTCGAAGAAGCTAATGGCGATATCCAGAAAGCCATAGAAATTTTAAGAAAGAAAGGTGCTTCTGTTGCTGCAAAGAGAGCTGAAAAATCAGCGAATGAAGGATTAGTAGTCACTAAAGTTTCGGATGATAAACGTTCCGCTACAATTCTTGAAATCAATTGTGAAACCGACTTTGTTGCGAAGAGTGAGGATTTTATTAATCTGGCAAAATTTGTACTCGATGCTGCTCACAAATACAGACCCAAGAGTGTCACTGAGTTAATGAACTACACTGAGGTTCAGGATAAAGTTAACGAAGTATTGGGCAAAGTTGGTGAAAAGATAGAAATCTCCCGTTTCAATTTTGTGGAAGCGACGACAGGTTTGCTTGTGGATTACATTCACATGGGCTCTAAACTTGGAGTGCTCATAAAATTCGAAGATGTAAAATCAGGAAACGATGAGCTTTACACAATTGGAAAAGATATGGCTATGCAGGTTGCAGCTATGAATCCGATAAGTGTAAAAAGGGAAGACGTCCCTAAAGCTGTTGTTGATAAAGAAATCGAAATATACAAAGAGCTTGCAAAGAAAGAAGGAAAGCCCGAGCAGATGCTTGAGAAAATTGCGATGGGAAGATTGAATAAATTCTACCAGGAAAATGTTCTTCTTGAGCAGGCGTTCATTAAAGATAATTCAAAAACTGTTGGCGATCTGCTGAAAGAATTCAATACTAAACACGGGTCTGCAGCAAAGGTCTCAAGATTTGACCGCTTCCATCTCGGTGATGAGAAGAAATAATTTCAAAGTAGAAGGTCTTAATAATATTAAGACCTTTTTTTATATTTAAACATAAAATTTTTCAGGATGTAATGAGCTTAAAGTATAAAAGAGTTTTACTCAAATTGAGTGGTGAATCATTAATGGGTTCACAGGGTTTTGGAATTGATAATAATGTGCTCGAATTTTTTTCCGCAGAAATTGAAAAGGCTTATAAAACGGGTGTTGAACTCGGGATTGTTATTGGCGGCGGAAATATTTATCGCGGACTCAGTGCAACTTCGCAGGGAATTGACAGAGCAACCGGCGATCAGATGGGCATGTTATCTACGGTGATTAATTCACTTGCTCTTCAAAATGCTATTGAGAAAAAAGGAATTTATACCCGTCTGATGAGTGCAATAAATATGGAAGCAATTGCCGAACCTTATATACGAAGAAGAGCGATCAGACATCTTGAGAAAAAAAGAATTGTGATTTTTGGTGCGGGTACAGGTCATCCATATTTTAGTACAGATACAGCAGCATCGCTTCGCGCAGTTGAAATAAAAGCCGATGTAATAATCAAAGGAACAAGAGTAGATGGTGTTTTTGACAGCGATCCCGAAAAAAATCCTGATGCATTGAGGTTTGAAAATATTTCATACCTGGATGTGTTAAAAAAGAATTTACGAATTATGGATTTAACAGCGGTAAGTCTTTGCCAGGAAAATGATCTGCCGATGATAGTATTCAATATGGATGTTCCCGATAATTTACTCAAGCTTGTCTCAGGTGAAGATGTAGGCACTCTTATAAACAATGGAGAAAAAATTTCAAAAGAAGTTTAATAACAAACAGAGGTTATTATGAATCAGCAAATAAAAGACGCTAAAAGCAGAATGGATAAAACTATAGAAACATTAAGAAGTGAGCTCGCAAAAGTAAGAACCGGCAAAGCGACAACCGTGCTACTCGACAGCATCAGGGTTGATTATTATGGAAATATGGTCCCGCTTAATCAGGTTGGTAACGTGTCAGTACTCGATGCACATACTCTTTCCATTACTCCATGGGAAAAACAAATGGTTCAGATTATAGACAAAGCGATCCTCGAAGCTAACCTCGGTCTTAATCCGATAAGCGATGGAACTAATCTGAAAATTCCAATTCCACCATTAAATGAAGAAAGAAGGAAAGAACTTGTTAAACTTGTAAAAAAATTTGGTGAAGAAGCTAAAGTTGCTATCAGAAACGTCAGGCGTGATGCAAACGATCATCTTAAAAAAGAACAGAAGGATAAAAAGATGACTGAGGACCAGTTGCACGACGCTGAAAAAGAAATGCAGAAGCTGACTGACGATCACATAAAATTAATTGACGATATTCTTAAGCATAAAGAAAAAGAAATTATGGAAGTATAACTTCATTTTATATTTCATTTTAAAGCCCGGTTTTGCAGACCGGGTTTTTTATGTACATCCTGAGAATTAATTATACAGTCAATTCTTCGGTAAGCATATTCAATATTGCAGTTAAAAATTATTTGATTTTTGAGTAAATTTTATATTAAATAATTATGAATTAAATATTTTGGAAAGTTTCAACGAAGCTTGAAGTTGCTTGAAAAATTAAAAAAAATGAAGTTGGGACCGGTGAATGCTGCCGACTATCTTAACAAAGAAGTTCTCAAAAATATTATTTATCTGACTTTAGCTATCGTTCTTTTCTTTTTCGGCATATTGGTGTATGGAATTATTCTAAACCTTCGTGAAATTCCACTTTCCGAAGCGATGATTAAAGCTGGATACACTGAAATAAATAATCCCAAACTAATTGTTGATCGCCGCAATTACACACTAGGAGTTTATGAAGACAGTGTCCTGATAAAAAATTACAGAGTGAGTTTCGGAAAATCACTCCAGGAACCAAAAACGAGAGCCGATGATAAAGCAACTCCTGTTGGTAAATATCGAATTTGTAAAATCTCTATTAATCACAAATATCATAAATTTTTTCAGATCGACTATCCGAATCTTGAAGATGGTGCAAACGCTTTGAGGAGAGGATGGATCTCTCAAAAAGAATTCAATGATATTAAATTTCAGTATTATTATGAAGGTTGCACCAGATATCACAGATTATTAGGTGGCAATATTGGAATTCATGGCATTGGAGAATTAAACTATATCTTTAAAAATCTTCCGTTTGTTTTTAACTGGACAAATGGTTCGATTGCATTGAGTGACGAAAACATCGATGAAATTCATTCAGTAATAAGAGAGGGAACCGAAGTTGTTATCAAGTAAAATACATATCGTTTTATCCCTGACAGTGATTGTAGTTTTTTTTGGTGGGTGTAAAAAATCTTATGAACCTCCGCCACACAATCTTTTCGAAAATGAACAACTTGTGCTGAAGACAGCTAAAGATTTAATCGGAGATGATGTTTCATTCACGACTGCAGGATACTTTGAAACTGATTCAGTAAAATCAATTGTTGCTGGTAAAGAGGTTTCAGATAAAAATGAATGGGGAATAAAATTTTACCTCATCAGCTGGGATGAAGGTGAATTCAAAGTTAAATTCGAAACCGGGCTGCTCAATGGGTCATTTGTTCAGTGTATAGTCAATAAAATAAAATTTTCCCACATCGAAAATGAGCTGGTATACTATAATTCAAAAAATTACTTTTTGGGCAACGCCAGCGGAGATGTTTATTCTCATGTAATCGATATGAAAAAACTAAAAGTTTATAGTGCACATCTTTCAGTTATTACCGAAGGGAGGGTTTCTCTTGATCTGACTGAGAATATTGATAATCCGATGATCAAAACATTTTTCGTAAGTTATTTCAGGAGAGATTATCCAAACCTGAGATTAGTTGAAAAAGCACTATAATAAATTTAAATCCCGGTAAAAATTGTTTGGTGAGGAATTGTTTCTCCAATTTAGAAAAAATATTACTCCCTGATGAAGCTTTTCTTAAACACTGTATTAATTGTTTTCTGTTTAAGTATTACTCATCTGGCACAGGAATTCGAAGATTACGAATTATCGTCAATAAACTTTGAAGGCAATGAAACCTTCACAGACGCAGAACTTAAAGCCGTTATACAAAGTGAGGAAAATCCATTCTGGTTCTGGCGGTTTTTATACAATACAATTGTATTTCTTGGTTCTCCACCGAATTATTTTGATTCAACTACTATCTCAGTTGACATTATTTCTTTAAAATCTTATTA
The DNA here is from genome assembly GCA_016716565.1 of bacterium. Classification (NCBI taxonomy): domain Bacteria; species bacterium. Next base: position 696,019 of record JADJWC010000002.1, on the reverse strand, counting down.
CGCAGTTAATGGATTCTTTAAAGCAGAAATAAGTTCTTCATTCGTCGTAGACTCAGTTGGTAAATCAGCGGAACTTACTTATTTCATTAAAGAAAATGCCGGACATACTTATGGAAAGGTTCGTTTTACCGGACTTGACAATCTCAGCGAAGAAATGAACGAGGCAATCGAAGAATATAAAGAATATCCAACCTGGGAAAGATATGTTCAGGAAAATGTGCAGACAAAAAATGATGCTATTATTACTTATTTAAAAGATAATGGCTTCATGCTTGCACGCTATGACAGTACTGTGGTGAAAATTGATACCGTAAATGCTAAGGCTGATATTTATACTTATTTTAATCGTGGCAGATGGTACACTTATGGTGATATTAAAATTGAAAGCGATGGTGAATCAAGCTCTGAAGTGAGTTACGATCTGATTACATACCTTACCGATATAAATGTTGGGGACGTTTACAGGGAAAGAGAAATTTCAAAAAGCAGAGTACGCCTTGCACGTACCGGACTTTTCACTTCAATTAATCTCACAGCTGATACGATAAGTTCAATGAGCAGTAAGGCACGTCTTCTGATCAAAGGAACTGTCGGTAGTTTAAACGAGCTCTCCCCTGAAGTATTTGCCGATAATGAATTTGGTTATTTTAATGTTGGTGTAGGTGCTAGTTATATAAGAAAAAATTTTCTTGGTGATGCGAGAAAACTGACTATCAGAGCGCGTTTTAGAATAAATGATGTTACCAACATAAGTTTTGACTCTGATTTGTTTGAAGAAACTTTTCAGACCGAAGTAGATCTCTCCGCTATAATTGAACAACCCTTCCTTTTCAGCAGGAACGTCGCAGGAAGACTTGAGGGTTATGTAAAATCTTATAATATCAATACTGTTGATTATCAGAATTACGGGGCAAATTTTACATCAGCGTTTGATTTGCCCAGATACACATTCATAAATCTGTTAAATCCATACTTAAGATTTGACAGATTAAGCTATAGCATCCCTGAATTTGAAGATACACTTTCTGTAAGTCCTAAGACATTTACTTCTTCGCTGGGTGCAGAAATTGGTTCAACAAATACCGATGATCTTTTCTATCCAACAGAAGGAAGGATCATTTCTTTGATTTCCGAAGTATCCTCAGCAAATGTTGAATATAATGCACTAAACCTCAGAAGCGGGCAATCTATTCTGGCTGTAGATTCTTTGGGTTTTTATTTTAAGATGCAGCTTACCTGTGGATTATATAATACAATTTCAAGAGATAAATTCACAATTTTTGGTATCAAAGTTAAAGCCGGTTACATTCAAATGATTAGTGGCGACGCAGCGCTCGTTTCTCCAAACCAAACTTTTTTTGCTGGAGGCAGCAATTCAGTACGAGGATGGAGAGGAAGAGAATTAGTACCTTCTGATCCACTTTTTAACAAGACTATATTCCCGCCTTCACTTAATGAAGAGCTGAAAATCAGAGGTGGAAATATTTTGCTCGAAGGAAGTTTTGAATATCGCAGAAAATTTGAAGAGGAATATGGCTTTGCGTTTTTTACTGACTACGGTAATACCTGGAATAATTTCAAGGATATAAGAATTGATCAGATTGCTCTGGCTGTTGGAACAGGTATTAGGTACTATTCACCTATTGCGCCATTCAGGCTGGATTTTGGTTTTAAGTTTTACGATCCTAAGGATCAGAAATTTATTTTTAACAAACAGTTTTTTGACACAATGGTAATCCACTTTGGTATAGGTGAAGCATTCTGATTAATCCGGTTTGATTACTTATCACTATCTTTCACAACAAAAATTAATTTTGAATTAAATCAACAGGGATATTATGATATACAGCATGACAGGCTTTGGAAAAGGGAGTGCATCAAAAAGCAAAATATCTGTCGAAGCGGAAGTTAAGAGCGTGAATAGCAGGTTCTTTGAAATTTCCTTAAAGCTTCCCCCGTTACTATCTCCTTACGATTATGAAATAAGAGAATTCATTAAATCAAAAGTTCAGCGCGGAAAACTCAGTGTTATACTTCACTTCAAGAAGGACGGGATTGAAAACGGATTTGTTTCTGTGGATGATGAAAAACTTTCAAAGCACTTGTCACTTATCAGGAAAATTAAAAAAGCAGCGGCTATAACTGATGAAATAAAATTGGAACATCTTCTTGCAAGTAAGGAATTATTTGTCTCGCAGGATACAGAAATCGGTAAAGCTGAATTTGAACTGGTTAAGTCAGCACTCGATAAGGCGATTGACAAATTGATTTCAATGAAAAAGAAAGAAGGGACTGAATTGTCAAAAGATCTTTCAGCCAGAATTGAAAACATTGTTAAGATAGTTTCGCAGATTGAAGATGAATACAAAAAAAATATTAACGAATATTATGATAAACTTAAGCTGCGAATAAAAGAATTATTGGGTAATGCAGAAATAAGTGAAGACAGGCTTAATCTTGAGCTTGCTTTGATTGCTGATAGGGCAGATATAACAGAAGAATGTGTAAGATTAAGGAGTCATCTGAAATTCTTTAAAGAAAGTGTAAAGAATGAAAAGGAGCCGGGAAAAAAATTAAATTTCCTTTGTCAGGAAATGAACCGCGAAACTAACACCATTTCTTCCAAGTCAGTTTCAACATCAATCATTCATCACTCTGTGTTGATAAAGGAAGAAATTGAAAAAATAAGAGAACAAATCCAGAATATCGAGTAATTGTGAGTAATGCTGTAGGAAAAATATTAGTATTTTCAGCTCCGAGTGGTGCAGGTAAAACTACAATAGTAAAAGAAATTCTTAAAACCTTTCCTCAGGTGGTCTTTTCGATCTCCGCAACCACCCGACCGAAGAGAGAGACTGAAAAAAACGGTGTTGAGTATTTTTTCCTTTCCGAGGAAGAATTCAAAAAAAAGATAAAAAGTGAAGATTTCATTGAATGGGAGAAGTTTTACGATTACTATTATGGAACTTTAAAGAGCTTTATAATAGAAAATATTAAGGGCGGAAAGCCTGTTCTCCTGGAACTTGATGTAAAGGGTGCGCTCACAATAAAAAGACTTTACCCGTATGCACATTTAATATATATTTCGCCTCCCAGTTTCGAAGAACTTGTTAAAAGACTCAAGCAAAGAAATACTGAAAGTGAGTCTGATTTTTTGAAACGGATTGAACGGGCTAAGATGGAACTTAGCCTGAAAGATCAATTTGACTACATAATTGAAAATAAAGATCTAGAAATTGCAATTAAAGAAGCAAAAAGTTTAGTTGAAAAAATATTAAAGGAGAATTAGTTAATGGAAATAACACCGATTGATTTAAGAGAAATCGATAAACGGGCAAGTAATGTCTATGAAGGAATTATTGTCACCGCTAAAAAAGCAAGGCAGATCAATGCTGAAAATAAAATTGAGTTTAACGCTTTACTTAGCACAATTCCTGAAGCTACTACAGATGATGAAAGTGAAGACATTGATAATCCGGCTCAGTTGAAAATTGCTCTTGATATGGAACAGAGAAAGAAACCTCATCTTCAGGCACTCAGTGAGTTTCTTGATGGCAAAATAGAATTCGAGTATAAATAATAAATATTTTAATAGTTCAACTTGTTGAATCCGGCTGCATGCCGGATTTATTATTTTAAATATCTTGTTTGTATTTCTATTAAATTAAGTCAAACAATTTGAAAGAACTTTCATGATTACAGATTCTTTATCGGGGAAAAAAATTCTCCTTGGAGTTACAGGATGTATTGCAGCATATAAATCAGCTTTAATTGTCAGGGAGTTTGTCAAACGAGGCGCAGAAGTAAAAGTTGTAATGACACCTTCCGCAACAGAATTTATTACTCCACTCACATTAGCGACACTCTCACACAATGAAGTAGTGGTCAATACATTTCCTAAAAATCAAAAAGATGGAACAAGCCTTTCAACCTGGCATATTGATTTTGCATTGTGGTCAGATATAATGCTTATTGCTCCAGCAACAATAAATACAATTGCAAAGATTGCATATGGATTTGCTGACACTGCATTAACAACTCTGGTAACAGCACTTCGTTCTCCTTTAGTAGTAGCTCCTGCCGCTGATGTGGATATGTTCAACAATCCAATCAATAAAGAAAATCTTGTTAAGCTGGAGAAACTTGGGCATTACATCATCTATCCGGAAACTGGTGAACTGGCAAGCGGACTCTCCGGAGATGGAAGGTTAGCCGATACAAATAAAATTATTGATGCAGTTGAACTGATTCTATCCGGTTATTCAAAAGATTTGATGGGTAAAAAAATACTTGTAACTGGCGGACCAACTTATGAAGATATCGATCCGGTGAGATTTATTGGAAATCGCTCTTCCGGCAAAATGGGATATGCGATTGCAAAAGCTGCATTCTTGAGAGGTGCAGATGTTACTCTAGTTTCGGGTCCTTCTTCACAAAGCATTTATCCCGAAATAAAAACAATAAATGTTCGCTCCGCTTCGGAAATGGAAAAAGCAGTTAAGAAAGAGATAACTAAAAATGATTTGCTTATAATGTCTGCTGCTGTTTCTGATTTTCGTCCGACTAAGATTGTTTCAAACAAAATTAAAAAGGATAAAACATCACTTGAGCTTAAACTTGAATTAAATCCTGATATTCTTTCTTCAATAAATTCAAAAAAAATAAAAGTAATCGGTTTTGCACTTGAGACTCAAAATGAATTAGCCAACGCAAAGAAAAAACTGAAAGAGAAAAATCTTGATATGGTTGTATTAAACTCTCCGGGCAAAGAAACCGGCTTTGAAGTTGACACAAACAAAGTGACAATAATCAAGCAGGATGGTAAATCAATTAAGCTTCCATTGCTTTCCAAGTTCCAGGTTGCAAACAAAATATTAACCGAAGCAAAAAATATTTTGTAAAAGACCATGAGTAAGCCATCGAAAAAAGAAATAATAAAAAGATTAACTATTCAAAAAGAAATTTTTGGCGATGAATTATTCATCCCCAAAAAGAAAAAGATATCATCGGTTGTAAAAGAACCGGAAGTTTTATTCGAAGAACCGCAGTTGTTTGAAGCTGAAAAAGAAGATTGGGAAAAAGCAGTATCCCTTGATCAATTCGAAAAGCTTGTCAGCAGCTGCACAAAATGCAGGCTTCATAAGGGCAGAAATAAATTTGTTTTTGGAACCGGCAATCCAAGCGCAGATGTATTAGTTATCGGAGAAGGTCCCGGTGCAGAAGAGGATAAACAGGGTTTGCCTTTTGTCGGAAGAGCCGGACAGCTTTTAACTGATATGCTCAAAGCAATTAAGTTTTCAAGAGAAGAAGTTTACATTGGTAATGTTGTCAAATGTCGACCGCCCGAAAACAGAACTCCGATGCAAGATGAAATGGATACCTGTATGCCATATCTTAAAAAACAATGTGAACTCATAAAACCAAAATTAATTTTGTGTCTTGGTTTGACTGCCGCTAAAGGCTTGTTGAAAAAAAGAGAGTCACTCGGTGAATTAAGAAAAAGTATTTATGAGTACGAAGGTGCAAAAGTGATCGTTACGTATCATCCAGCTGCGCTGCTTCGCAATCCGCACTGGAAAAAAGATTGCTGGGAGGATTTGAAAAAATTTAGGAAATTATTTGAAGAGTTAGTTGGTTAAATTTTTCAACTAATCATAATGAATAATGACAAGCCAAAAAATCAGCGTCGGTCAATCAGATTAAAAGAATTTGATTATTCTACTCCTTGGTGGTATTATGTTACAGTTTGTACATATGAAAGAAAATATTTGTTCGGGAAAATCGTTAAAGGCAAGATGGTTCTGAACGAATTCGGAAAGATTGTTGAGGTTGAATGGTTAAAAACAAAAGAAATCAGGAATAATGTTGATTTGGATTATTATGTTATAATGCCAAATCATTTACATGGAAATATAATAATAAACGGTAGGGGCGAATTGAATTCGCCCCAAGGAATGAATTTAAGACTAGAATTGAATTCAACCGGTAATAATGAATCGAGGCGTATACAATACGCCCCTACAAATGATAAATTTAAATCTCCATCGCAATCATTGGGTGCGATTATCAGAGGATTCAAATCTGCAGTAACAAAACGTATCAGAGAATTAACAAAAAATACTGAATTAAAAATCTGGCAGAGAAATTATTATGAGCACATAATCCGAAATGAAGTCGATTTACAGAACATCAGAAATTATATTGAACTTAACCCGCTCAAATGGGAGTTGGATGAATATTACAAACCTTTGAGATAAATCTGAAAAGGAAAATGAAGTTATATATAATTGTCGCAGTTGGTTCAGGACTTGGTGGAATGCTCAGATATTTTATTTCAGACTTTGTTCAAAGAAGCTCGACTTCGTTATTTCCTTATGGAACGCTAGCGGTAAACATTATCGGAAGCTTCATCATCGGTCTGGTTTTATTTTATTTCGATTCGCTGAAACTTATTTCCTCTGAAATGAGACTCTTCCTTACTGTTGGTCTCTGCGGCGGCCTTACAACTTTCTCCACTTTCTCTTATGAAACAGTAAAACTTTTTCAGGATTCAGAATTTCTTCTTGCCGGTGCCAATATTCTGCTGAACGTTATTCTTACAATGATTGCTGTTTATCTGGCTTATATTTTATCAAAAATTATTATCGGAGGGTGAAATGCATATCGAAGGTGAAGCAAAATTATTACGAATATTCGTTGGTGAATCCGATAAAATAAATCACGTTCCGGTTTATGAAAAGATTGTCCTCGACGCACGCAAAGCAGGATTAGCAGGTGCAACTGTAACAAAAGGAATTATGGGATTTGGTGCTTCCAGCAGAATACATACTACCAAAGTGCTGAGACTCTCCGAAGATTTACCATTGGTAATCGAAATTGTTGATGAAGAAAAAAAGATTGAAGAATTCATTCCGGTATTGAACGGTATTTTTGAAGAAGCAAACTTCGGCGGGATGATCACGATGGAGAAAGCAAGTATTATTCAGTACAAGATCGCCGGTAAAAAGTAAGCGAGAAATTTTGATTCAGGACTTTTTTATCAACTAAGACAGATGATAAGTGGATCACCAATAATAAGGGATATCGATGCTGTTCAGCGGTTAAGAAAATTGCTGGTGATTAATTATACACTGCCGCCGGCAGCAGCGGGAATATTCTTTTTGGGTCAACACGTTCTTACTTTTCTTAAAATTTCTAACCCGGTATTCGTTATACTAATTTTGGTCGCCATAAGTCCTCCTGTTTTGGTCACACCATTTATTGTTTATGTTCTATATAGAGAAAAGCGATATGGATGGCTGGCTTCGTATTTCATAATAGTTATCATTCCCGTCATTTTATTTTTTATAATTTTTCAGGACGGTCTTGAATTTATGATCTGGATGCCCGTCTATTATATGGTACCATTTTACTTCTACAGTTTTATAATAAAATTCTCTGTTGATGAATGGATAAGAGAATACAACTGGAATCAGCAGCTAATCGAAGAAAGGAAAGATCAGGAAGAGAAGAAAAAAGAATTGCTTTAATAAATCCATCGTAGGGGCGAATTGAATTCGCCCCAGGATTTGAATTCAAATGGTGATAATGAATCAGGGCGTATGCTATACGCCCCTACAAAATTAATGTTTCATAGATCGAATTTTCGGTTTTATCCGTTTGTGGATAATCAAATTTCTGTAAGGGTAGATTAATTAACTTGATTCACTCCGCAATAAAAATATTTTAGCAATGAGATATTAAATGCAGTCAGGTAAAGAAATGAATCAAGGAGGATCTACGATGAAAAAAATATTTTATATCATCATCCTGCTCATCGGATTTTTGAGCTGCTCGGTGCAGGATCACGAGTATGAAAGCGAAGGAATAATAACCGGAATTGATAACCGCGAATGCAGCTGCTGCGGTGGTTACTTTATTGAAATAGCTGACAGCACTTACAGATTCGACACTGTTCCGCCAGGCAGCAATCTAAAACTCCACAATCCAAACTTCCCGATTCAGGTAAAACTCGACTGGCACGAAGACCCCAACGCCTGCCTTGGCGATGAAATAATTGTTGAACGAATAGAAGCTCAGTAATTCATTTTCGAAGATTTACGAATAGGGGTCTAAAGTTTCAGAGTGGCTTTCGGAACTTTACGAAAGGGGCTCTGAACAGTTAGAATAGCATTCTGGATTTTACGAATACGTGTTTTAAGCTTAAAAGTGGCATTCTGAATTTTCCGAATGGGACTTTGAGCTTTTAGGATGCCTTTCGTAATTTTCCGAATAGGACTCTGAACGTTTAGAATGGCATTCCGAAATTTGCGAATAGGGCTCTGAAGCTTTAGAATGGCATTTCCAAAACCGGAAATAGGACTTTAGTCGATTATGGTGGTATTTCTAAAATTGGAAATAGGGATCTAAAGCTTTAGGATGGCATTTCCAAAACTGGAAATAGGGCTTTAGTCGGTTAGAGTTGCATTTCCAAAGTTGGAAATAGGGCTCTGAAGCTTTAGGATGGCATTTCCAAAACTGGAAATAGGACTTTAATCGGTCAGAGTGGCATTTCCAAAGTTGGATAAGAAATTTGAAGAATTTGAAGGGTTTAGTTGAAATTAAAATGAAACCTGAATAAGTTTGAATCGTCTTTATTTGCTTACCCCGACATACAGCAAATCCAGAGGGGAAAATGTTAACCGATAAACATGGAATGACGGGATGAGAGATTTAAAAAAGAATGCTGGATAACACTTTTTAATATCAGGAATGATATGCCGCAAGAAGTTTTGAAAATAACAAATAATAAAAGTTTTAATTGGAATATAACCTTCTTGCTGCCAGAGTGTTATGCGGAAATTTGGCAGTATAAGTAATAGTTAGGCATTAAATTGAAATTGTATAAAATATTAAAAAAGGTTTCAATTATTCTCATTTCTACAATCATCTTTTTGGTGATGATATTATTTGTCATCGGGCGTTTTTTTAGTACAGTGTATTCAAGTAGTTCTGGATTTTCTGGTGAAAACTACAGTGTTTATTGTGGTATTGTATTCGAGTATAATTTAATTACTGATATAGGTTATGATCATACCCAATTTGGTTATATATCAAAGTTCAATGACAAATATGTCTTCAATAATTTGCCATTTTTAGCGAGCACAAAAAAAATCTTCCCAAAAGAATATTATAAAATACCTTGGGGTGATAGGGAATATCTAATTGAGGGAAAAATTATTCATCTATTCTGTAATTATATTAATTCGGGCCTTGCTAATATCAAGAGTAATCATGAATTTAATACCACTCGACCATTCTTAGTTAGCCACAATGATTCAAATGAAGAACCCACAGGAATACCCATTATGCCTGAAGAATATAAACATATGATTTTCGAGGAACCCATTGTTGCTGTGGTTGTGGAAAAATTTCCTGAAACGGTATCATTTAAAATAAATAAAGGTCAAAATGATAATCTGTTTTTAGGTTGTGAATTCTTTGATAAAGCGCACGGTCTATTTTATGAGATTATAGAAATGAATGATTCAACATCTATTTTGCAAGATGTAATGTTTTATCAGCGGAACGTTACTCATGAATCAATAGAAGATAGTGATTGGGAGGATTTTATGAATATTTACAATAGTTTAAAAATTGGAGAACAAGTAACCACTCAATTTGTGGAAAATTAATGCCTAACAAGCAACTCAACAAAGACGGCTTCATACAGGTCTTGGTATATGCAGTTTGAGTTGGTTCAGTAAGGAAAAGTTTTTAATAAATAAATAACATTGTCAGTTAAACAAAATATTAACAATAAAAACTTTGCAGCTGCTTGTTAGTTGCAACGCTGTTAGGCATAAGTAAAATTCAATGAAATTATTCAAATCAATTCTACTTTTATTTTTAAGTATTCTATTGATTAGTTGTGATTCTGGATATGAGATTAAAAACAATTTCTATTCACAACTTGAACAATGTTTCTATGATTTTCAAAAAAGTAGGAATATTCAAGAATTATCTTTCGAAAAGCTGACAAATTTTGATTGGGATTCTATGGCTGTAGCTCAAGGAGATGAAAGTATTGGATTGCCTAGTAATATAATTACAAACAAACTAGGTTTTGAATGCAAACCAATATCTACTGAGCAAAGTAGAATCTATTTTATTAAAAATGGCAGACCAGTTAAGATTGTAAATTTGCAAACAACATATCATAAGCCAGCAATTGAATTTGAACCTTGTAACTATGATTCAACAAGTGAAATTTTAATTTACTCAAAGAATGATTCAAGATTTTATGTGATGTCAAACTCTGATACTTACGAAGAAGGAACTATCTTTTTATCTCCTATTTGTAATGATATTCCAAATTGGATGATAGAAAAAACTAAAAAGTAATATCAAATTAAAATTATATTATGCCTAACCAGCGCCTCAACCCGACCGCCATTTTAGTTCGGCGATTTTATAATTTTTGGCGTTTAGTTTTTGTTCGGCATTTTGTTCTAAGTGTTCGTTCTAATTAATTAACTTGCCTTCGGTGCTTTGCTGACGCAAGATAAGCACCTACGGCTAAATATTTATCAGTTGTGTTTTACTCGGCTTCCTTGTTATGGGCGGCGGGTTAGGCGCAACGTCGTTAGCTGGATAAAAAATTAAAGGAGTATAAAATGAAAATAATTTATTTCCTTTTGTTTGCTGGGATTTTCTTAATTGCTTGCAATGAAGATAATTCAAGCGTTGGGATTAATGGTGTCAATACACAATTTAAGCTTTATGACAGTAATGGTGTTGAAAAAACAACCTTCAAAAGTGGTGATGATTTCGAGATGAGATTCTCGTTAGTGAATCTAAGTGGTAGAGATTTATCTTATCATTATACCGGAATACCAGTCTTTTTTGAAATTCATCAGAATGATTCCATTATTGCAACATCTGTTGATGGATTATCATTTCCCCAAGTTATTCTGGGTGATGAAGTAAAAAACGGTGGAATATTTAGAGATTATTGGATAGCGCCGAACTCATCAGCAAGAGATCCAAAATTAATTTTACCGGCAGGGAATTATAAAGCTTTTGTTAAAAATTATTGTTTCTTCGATAATGTTAAAATAAAAGAAACTAGTCCCGTAGAGTTTGTAATCACAAATTAATAATTCAACTAACCTATGCTTCTCCAAAGGAGTTCTATGGACGAGCTGACTGCGAGTTCGCATCCGGATTATAATTATTTAGAATAAAAACGCAAATAATTTTTCTTTCAATTGCTTCTTAGAAAAACATTTACGAATTTCCGAGTGTAATTAAAAAGAACTTAAAATCTTAATCCGGCAACTGCCGGATCTTTTTTCCTCATCAATGGCAAAAACAAGAAAAGCAAATAGCAACGGAAACGGGTTTGATAATTCAAATGCTTCCGATATAAAACCGCCGTCAGCACCTGAGATAGAAGCATCCGTTCTCGGTGCAATGATGATTGAGAAAGAAGCAGTGCCGAAAGCACTGGAGATGCTCTCGCCGGAAAGTTTTTATGTAAAATCTCATCGGATAATTTTCGAGGCGATGCAATCACTGTTCGATTCCGATGAACCGATTGATACGGTTACTCTCTACGAAGAATTAAAGAAGCGCGGCGAGCTCGAAGAAGCAGGCGGTGCAGTTTATCTCAGCAAGCTTTCGCAGAACATTCCTTCCGCAGCTAACATTGAATACCATGCAAAGATAATTCTTGAAAAACAAATATTGAGAGGATTGATAACAAGTGCTCACGAAATAGCAAAGAATGCGTACGAAGGTTCAGCAGATGCGTTTGATATTCTCGATGACGCCGAGCGAAGAATATTTGAAATAACAGAAAGTCATCTTTCAAAATCTTACCAGGGAATGGACAGAGCAGTTAGAGACGCAATGGAGTATATTGAAAGAATTCACTCATCAACTCAGCAAAAATTTTCCGTACCAACAGGATTTTATGAGCTTGATGAAATTCTCGGCGGACTTCAGAAATCTGATCTGGTAATTCTTGCGGCTCGTCCTTCAATTGGTAAAACAGCACTGGCTTTATCAATTGCTCGTAATGCTGCGATTGATCACAAAGTTCCGGTTGGAATTTTTAGTCTTGAAATGGCAACAATGCAGCTTATAATCAGAATGATTTGTGCTGAAGCGAGAATAAATGCTCATCTTGTAAGAACAGGAAAACTACCGCACTCAGAAGGGCCGAAGCTTAGCAAAACAGTTCATAAATTAACCGATGCACCAATTTATGTTGACGATACACCTGCCTCAACTGTTCTTGAAATAAGAGCGAAAGCCAGAAGATTAAAAGCTGAGAAAGGAATCGGACTTATTATTATTGACTATCTTCAGCTAATGACCGGACCAGCAAGTGCTGAATCAAGAGAAAGAGAAATCTCACACATCTCCCGTTCATTAAAATCACTTGCGAAAGAGCTGAATATTCCTGTGATGGCACTTGCACAGTTAAACCGAGCAGTTGAAGCACGATCGGATAAACGTCCGCAGCTTTCTGATTTAAGAGAGTCAGGCTCAATTGAACAGGATGCTGACGTTGTTATGTTTCTCAACCGACCTGAATATTACGGAATAGAAAAAGATGAAAATGGTGAGTCGCTTGAAGGTGTTGCAGAAGTTATCGTTGGTAAGCAGAGAAATGGTCCGACAGGAACAGTGAAGCTTGCATTTGTGAAAGAGTATGCACGGTTTGAAAATCTTGCACACGCACGTCAGCTTGAAGAATTCACTTCAATGCCGGTTGATGAAGATATTATTTAATCAATTAAAAATTAACAATTAAAAATTAAAAATTGATTCGCCTCACTTTTGCATTCCTTATATTCACTTTCTTTAATCTGCAAGCACAAATATTTTCTGAACAGGATGTTGAAGTTTGCAATTCAAAGTTTGAGTTAGCTGTTGAAAAGAATCTTGCTGAAAAACCAATCGCAGATATAATCGTTGAAATTGGAAAAAGTTTTATTGGAACAGATTATCTTGCTCACGGTTTGGAAAAAGATGGTGACGAACAGCTTGTAATAAATCTTACCGGACTTGACTGTACAACTTTTCTGGAAAACGCACTTGTTCTCGCACGGTGTGTAAAAGAAGGTAAAACGTCTTTCGAAGATTATGTGAGTGAACTTCAATTAATCCGTTATCGCGATGGAGTGATCGATCAGTATCCATCCCGTCTGCATTATTTTTCAGATTGGATATATGACAATGTGAAGAAGGGAATTGTAAAAGATGTTACTGAAGAAATTGGGGGTGAGAAGATAAAATTCAAAATTGATTTTATGTCAACTCATCCTGAGAGTTACAAACACTTGAAAGAAAATCCGGAGTTCATTTCTATTATTCAAAAACAAGAAAAAGAAATTAGCTGCAGAGAATATTATTTCATACCAAAAGATGAATTGGAATCTAAAGAAAATTTAATCCAAAATGGGGATTTGATAGCAATAACAACCACAGTTGAGGGATTGGACATCGGTCACGTAGGAATTGCTTTAAAAATGGATGATGGAAGAATATATTTGATGCATGCACCAACCGTAAACACTCGAGTTCACATTACAAAAGAACCACTTGCAGATTATCTTATGAAATACAAAAGACATTTAGGTGTGATCGTTTTGAGAGCTACCGAAAATTAGCCACGAACCTGACTGCCGTCAGGCAAGTTTCACGAATTGACACGAATAATTTCAGAAATATTTTCTTCAATGCTTCTTGATTTTAATCCGAGTAACTGAAGTTTTTCAGTGTTTAAAGAAACATCTTCAACTTTGGGAAAATTCGGAATTTCATCCATCGTAATTTTTTGAAGAAGATTTTTATCCAAGCCTGCAACCGAACACAGCATTTCCCCCAATTCATATCTCGAAACTCTATCTCTTCCTCCAAGATTTATAGTATCACCTTTTAAATCCATTGCTGTTAACTCTGTGATAATCTTCGCAGAATCAGCCAATGATATGGGAGTTCGGTACTGATCTATAAATAGTTTTGTTGGTTTACCGATTTTCAAATCATCATACATGGTTTGAAAATGACAGCGAGAATGATTTAAACCAATTCCATAAAGCAATGCTGTTCTAAGTATCAAATAATTATCAATTGATTCTTTCACTTTTGTTTCACCGACAAGTTTTGTCTCTGCATACAAAGTTGCAGGAATTAGTTTTGCATCTTCTTTCAGGAAAGAACCACGATAACCTGCATAAACAAGATCTGTGGAAATATAAATCATCTTAGATTTGTATTGACTGCATAGCTGCGCAATATTTCTAGTCGCAGTTACATTTGTATTAAAGTATTCTTTGGCTGACTGCTTTGTTTTCGGAACAGGATTAGTGATTGCTGCTGAGTGAATAACAATATCAGGTTTAACATTTTCAAATAATTTCTGTAGTTCATTTTCATTTAGTATATCAACAACTGTGTGTGAAAAGTCTTTACAATTACCGGGATTGTTTTTATATGTTGTGTGTAAATTGAACTTTCTTGAAATGGCGAGATTCAGGTATTGACCGAGCAATCCGCTCCCGCCTGTTAGTAATACTTTTTTCATTTATTATACTGAATTAGTGACTTATTCAAATCTGTTTGGATAAATAAATTTGCCAGTAATTTTAGAAACACTCATTCTTTGGAATTCCTAAAGCCCTTTGGTAAATTTATAAATTATTTAATGGAATTATATGTATAAAAAATTATTGATTGCCGGTCTTTTCTTAACGACTTCATTCGTTTATAGTCAATCCGGGCAATTTTTTGATGCACCGTTCGGAGGTGGAATTGGATATGTTCCTGCATGGTATATGCCGAATATCGATCCAGTAAACAATCAACTAAATCAAATTGGAATGGCAGAACTTTCAACAAGTGGTTTTTATTCATCAGGAATTGCCGGATATCTTTATGTTGGTTTTGTTAAGAATCTTCGTATTGGAGGAATGGGTTACGGAGGCTCAAAATCAGTTTCGGAAACAATAGATGATGTTAACAGAGAAGTGACTTACAATCTTGGAGGTGGTGGAGTTACACTTGAATACACACTTCCATTTATTAAAGATATCGGGGTTTCTGTAGGTGCGGCAATTGGTGCAGGAAATTTAGAAATAGATATGTACAGCAGTTCTGGTGAATTTACCTGGGAAGGTACCTGGGAAGAACTTGCTGATCCAAATATTAATTCAAATAGTTACTATCGAAAATTAAAGAACAGTTATTGGATGTTCACTCCGACTATAAATCTTGATTACCCGGTCTATCGATTCGTATCAATTAGGTTAGGTGCGGGTTATCAAATTACATTTGCGGATGACTGGACGGCAGATAACGATCAAAGTGTTTCTGGAATTCCATCCGACTTGAACGGCAATTCATTTTTTATACAATCAGGAATATTCATAGGATTTTTCTCTTTTTAATATGAAGAAAATTTTAGTTACCGGCGGAGCCGGATTTATTGGCAGCAATTTTATAAATCATATCTTAAAAAATCGCAGCGATGTTTTTATAGTTAATCTTGACAAACTTACTTATGCTGGAAATCTCAATAATCTTAAAGATGTTGAAAATCATCCCAACTATAGTTTCGTTAAGGGCGATATTGTAAATGATGAATTAGTCAGCTATCTCTTTCAGAAATATGAAATTACTCATGTCATAAATTTTGCGGCTGAGTCACACGTTGATAGAAGCATACTCGGCTCTGAAGTTTTTTTCAGAACAAACGTACTTGGCACAAACGTTCTTCTTGAAAATGCAAAAAGATTTGGTGTTGAAAAATTTGTTCAGATATCAACTGATGAAGTATACGGCAGTCTTGGTCCGGAGGGACAATTTGAAGAAACAACTCCGCTGCAGCCGAACAGTCCGTATGCTGCAAGTAAAGCTTCTGCAGATATGATGGCACTCGCTTTTCACCACACATATCATGTCCCGGTTGTAATTACCAGATGTTCTAATAATTATGGATTGTATCAATTCCCGGAAAAATTAATTCCACTGATGATAATAAATGCGATGAATAATAAAAAGCTTCCTGTTTATGGAGATGGAATGAATGTGCGTGATTGGATTTTTGTGATTGATCACAACAAAGCAGTTGAGCTTGTTTTGGAGAAGGGGAAAATTGGAGAGGTTTACAACATTGGTGCAAGCACGGAAAAACCTAACATCGAAATTGTAAAATTAATTCTAAAGCATTTGGGAAAATCCGAGGAGTTGATTCAATATGTGAAGGACAGACCTGGTCACGATAGAAGATATGCCATCAATTCTACAAAAATAAAAAATGAACTCAACTGGCAGCCAGACTTTTCTTTTGAATCTGCCATCAAGAACACCATTAATTGGTATTTAGAGAACGAGAAATGGTGGAAAGAAATAATATCCGGTGACTATCAGAACTATTATAAATTACAATATTCTTCCAGATAATACTGTGGAGAATGAGGTTTAATAAAATGAAAGCAGCTACTCTATTTTGTTTCCTGATGATTTTTGCTATGACAGCATATCCCCAATTTACTCAAGATACAAAAGTAAGCGGGGATGCATTTTCTGTTGGAAAGATTAGTGTGACAATTGGCGGAACATTCCCGATAAATGGAACTTATCCCGCTCTTGTTACAGACAGAGTAGATGAATTCATTACAAGAATGTATGCTGAAGCAGTTGACTTAACATTAAGAATTACTTCTGATCCTGAGATATACAGGAAATTAAAGGATGAACTATCGAATTATGCTTTGAGAGGAATAAGACTTAAACGTGCAAATGGTGAGGAGTTAATCGTCGATTTACAAAAATTCAGATTGAATGGAGATTTTTCAAATAATCCTTACCTTAAGAATGACGATGTCATCGTATTTCCTTCAAATGATGTGTCAAGAAATTTCTTTGCTGTTTCCGGAGTAGTAAATAGTCCGGGTACTTTTTTATTTGTGGAAGGCGATAAGTTAGGAGATGCACTCGAACTCGTTGATGGAATTAATCCTGCTTATGAAAATGTTGATAGTGTTGAAGTATCAAGACTTTCCTATGATGGCCAATCTCAAGTTATTTCCAAAATGAAAATTGATGGAGAATTTGAGATTCAGCGGGGTGATAGATTCAGATTTCTAGCACCAGAAACTCAAAGAAAAAACTATGCGGTTACTGTTATAGGTGAAGTTACTATGCCCGGCGTTATCCCAATCACAAAAAACAGCACAACACTTTATGAAGTACTAGAATCTTGTGGCTGGTTTACACCGGAAGCATCGTTGAAACGAGCGAGAGTTTATTCAGCGAACAGTCTTTCAAAGCTTTTAGAAAATCAATACAAGATTAAACTTGATGAACAGCCGGATCTCGAAGATCCAAAATATCGAAATATAATTTTGAACCTTGAACTAGCTCTGATGTATCGTATGTCAAATGTAGTAACGGATGATACAAACTATTTTAATTTGGAAAATCAATTAAGAGTACTAATTGAAGGAAGCTCTTTGGATTTTAGGAAAATTAAAGATCCGGAGTCAGATATTGCAAAGTATATTGTTCAGACTGGCGATGTAATTATTATTCCTCCGATCCAAAATTCAATTTATGTATTTGGACAGGTACTAAGACCTGGACATGTGACTTATATAGAAGGAAAAGATTATAACTATTACGTTAATGAAGCTAGCGGAATTGGTGAACTTGCAGAAGAGGATGAAATAATGGTAATTAAAGGAGGATCGAGGGCATGGATATCACCGTTACGAGAAGATGTAACAATCGAAGAAGGGGATTATATTTATGTGCCGAAAGAAAATTTACGCACATTAAGATCCTACATTCTTGAATATTCAGTGTATATGAGTTTACTGGCTAGTATAGCTGCTATTTTACTCTCGATAGTAACAATTATAAACAATTAACGTGACTTGACTTTGATGTATTAAAGAATATATTTGGAAGCCTTGTTTGAATGTTCTTTACTAACTGATGTCCCAATGATAAAAAATTGAAACGAAATTTTATTCTCATTCCTATTTGACTTTATTAAATAAAGAGATTAAATTTACAGCCCTTCATTTTTGAAGGTTTTATTTTGTTCTTTGAAAGAGTGAGTGCGTTTAATCTGTTAATTAAACGGTTTCAACAAAGCGTACAAATACACGCCAGATTACACAAGTATTAAACTCTACTACGGAGAGTTTGATCCTGGCTCAGGACGAACGCTGGCGGCGTGCTTAACACATGCAAGTCTACGAGAATAAGGTAGCAATATCTTTAGTAAAGTGGCGCACGGGTGAGTAACACGTAAGTAACCTACCTTTAGATTTGGAATAACCCCGAGAAATCGGGGCTAATACCGAATGATGCAGCGGCACCACATGGTGATGTTGTTAAAGTCTATACGACGTCTAAAGATGGGCTTGCGTCTGATTAGCTAGTTGGTGAGGTAACGGCCCACCAAGGCTACGATCAGTAGCTGGTCTGAGAGGATGATCAGCCACACTGGAACTGAGACACGGTCCAGACTCCTACGGGAGGCAGCAGTGAGGAATATTGGGCAATGCCCGAAAGGGTGACCCAGCAACGCCGCGTGGAGGATGAATGCCGTAAGGTTGTAAACTCCTGTTAGAGGGGAAGAATAATTCCGATCGACTCGGAAATTGACTGTACCCTCAGAGAAAGCCCCGGCTAACTACGTGCCAGCAGCCGCGGTAATACGTAGGGGGCAAGCGTTGTCCGGATTCACTGGGTGTAAAGGGCGCGCAGGCGGGTTAGCAAGTCAGAGGTGAAATCCTACAGCTTAACTGTAGAACTGCCTTTGAGACTGCTAATCTTGAGTACGGAAGAGAGAGATGGAATTCCAGGTGTAGTGGTGAAATACGTAGATATCTGGAAGAACACCAGTGGCGAAGGCGGTCTCTTGGTCCTATACTGACGCTAAGGCGCGAAAGCGTGGGGAGCAAACAGGATTAGATACCCTGGTAGTCCACGCTGTAAACGATGAATACTAGGTGTCGGATCGAAAGGTTCGGTACCGAAGCTAACGCATTAAGTATTCCACCTGGGGAGTACGATCGCAAGGTTGAAACTCAAAGGAATTGACGGGGGCCCGCACAAGCAGTGGAGCATGTGGTTTAATTCGATGCAACGCGAAGAACCTTACCTAGGCTTGAAATGCAATAGACCGGGTATGAAAGTACCCTTCCCTTCGGGGCTGTTGTACAGGTGCTGCATGGCTGTCGTCAGCTCGTGCCGTGAGGTGTTGGGTTAAGTCCCGCAACGAGCGCAACCCCTACCATTAGTTGCCATCAGGTAATGCTGAGCACTTTAATGGGACTGCCTACGCAAGTAGTGAGGAAGGTGGGGATGACGTCAAGTCCGCATGGCCCTTACGCCTAGGGCCACACACGTGCTACAATGGATACAACAACGGGCAGCGAAACCGCGAGGTGGAGCCAATCCCTCAAAAGTATCCTCAGTTCGGATTGGAGTCTGCAACTCGACTCCATGAAGTTGGAATTGCTAGTAATCGCGGATCAGCACGCCGCGGTGAATACGTTCCCGGGCCTTGTACACACCGCCCGTCAAGCCATGGAAGCCCGGGGGTACCCAAAGCCAGCGTCCTAACCGCAAGGAGGGAGCTGTTTAAGGTAAAACCGGTGACTGGGGCTAAGTCGTAACAAGGTAGCCGTACCGGAAGGTGCGGCTGGATCACCTCCTTTCTAAGAGTAATCCGGAACCGAAATTGACACTTACGTCTCACTCTTTTATTTTTTTTGTTCTTTAATTAGTGATGCTCAGGCCACAATTTCATCTTGAATTTTTTTTCGGGATGATTTTTTGTTGTCTAAGAAAATCAATGGGCCTGTAGCTCAGATGGTTAGAGCGCACGCCTGATAAGCGTGAGGTCAGTAGTTCAATTCTACTCAGGCCCACATAATGGGTGTGTTAAGATAACTATCACCCCAAAAAACTTTGATTAGTTTTTGGGGCTATAGCTCAACTGGGAGAGCGCCGCCCTTGCAAGGCGGAGGTTATCGGTTCGATCCCGATTAGCTCCACAAAGGTTAATTCCTTTAGATTGTTCTTTGAAAGATTGAAAGAGTAAAAATTAATTTCGAGATATTCGGAAAAAATTTTACTGAGCTTGTAAAAAAATATAGAGAATGCGAAATCTATCTGTTTATAAAAATTTTTGGTTAAGTTATTAAGGGCACACGGTGAATGCCTTGGTACGGATAGGCGATGAAGGACGCGACTACCTGCGATAAGCCACGGATAGGTGGAAATAACCTAAGACCCGTGGATTTCCGAATGGGGCAACCCGTCCCGAGTAATGTCGGGAAATCTGCAACTGAATCCATAGGTTGCAAGAAGCTAACCCGGGGAACTGAAACATCTAAGTACCCGGTGGAAGAAAAAACAATAGTGATTTCCTTAGTAGTGGCGAGCGAAATGGAAATAGCCTAAACTGTATGACGTGTTAAAGGAGGTAACCCTTGCGTCAACAGAGTTGCGGGGCTTGTTCGGGCTGAATTACCGATAAGCCGAAGAGTCAAAAATTATATTGCTAGCTGAAAGTTCTGGAAAGTTCTACCACAGAAGGTGATAGTCCTGTAAGCGAAAGTAATATAACTCTTTGGAACAAGATCCCAAGTACCGCGAAATAAGTGGAAGTTTGTGGGAATCTGCCAGAACCATCTGGTAAGGCTAAATACTCATCCGTAACCGATAGTGAACAAGTACCGTGAGGGAAAGGTGAAAAGAACTCCTTGTAGGAGAGTGAAATAGTACCTGAACCCGTGTGCTTACAAGCGGTTGGAGTCCCGATTTATCGGGATGACAGCGTGCCTTTTGGATAATGAGCCAACGAGTTACTCGTATGTTGCAAGGTTAATTCCCTTAGGGAAGCAGCCATAGCGAAAGCGAGTCCTAATCGGGCGATTGAAGTAACATGCGGTAGACGCGAAACCGGGTGATCTACCCTTGTCCAGGATGAAGTGAGGGTAAAACCTCATGGAGGTCCGAACTATTGCGGGTTGAAAACTGCTTGGATGAGATGAGGGTAGGGGTGAAAGGCCAATCAAACTCGGAAATAGCTCGTATTCCTCGAAATAGCTTTAGGGCTAGCCTCGATTAATAGTATGCAGGAGGTAGAGCACTGATTGGGCTAGGGCTGTCACAACGGTACCAAACCCAGACAAACTCCGAATTCCTGTCATATTTTTTTCGGGAGTCAGGCTGTGAGGGATAAGCTTCACGGCCAAGAGGGGAACAACCCAGACCACCAACTAAGGTCCCCAAATAATAGTTAACAGAGAAAGGATGTTAAGTTGCTTAGACAACTAGGATGTTGGCTTAGAAGCAGCCATTCATTTAAAGAGTGCGTAATAGCTCACTAGTCAAGCGACTTAGCGTCGACAATACACGGGACTTAAACTATTTACCGAAGTTGTGGGCTCCGATTTATCGGAGCGGTAGAGGAACATTCTATATGCATCGAAGGTTAACTGCGAGGTTAACTGGAGCGTATAGAAAAGCAAATGTTGGCATTAGTAACGATAATCTCGGTGCAAAACCGAGACGCCGAAAATCTAAGGTTTCCTGAGCAATGTTAGTCATCTCAGGGTTAGTCGGATCCTAAGCCGAGGCTGAAAGGCGTAGGTGATGGTAAACAGGTTAATATTCCTGTACCTGGTGAATTTCGTTCGACCGTAAGGAGGGACGCAGGAGTGAAGGTCAGCCGCCTGTTGGATTAGGCGGTCTAAGCAAGTAGGCTGAAAGCGTTGGCAAATCCGCGCTTTCTTAAGGCCGAGATGCAAACGGGAGTCCTTTGGACACAAACTGACCGTAATCATACTGCCGAGAAAATCTTCGTGCGGGAGAAATTTATCAGTCCGTACCGCAAACCGACACAGGTAGATGGGATGAGTATTCTAAGGCGCTCGAGTGAGCCGTGGTTAAGGAACTCGGCAAATTAACCCCGTAACTTCGGGAGAAGGGGTGCCTCTTGTAAGTGATGTCCTTCGCGGGCAAAGCTGAAAGAGGCCGCAGTGAAATGGCCCAAGCGACTGTTTAACAAAAACACATGTCTCTGCGAAGTCAATCAAGACGATGTATAGGGACTGACACCTGCCCGGTGCTGGAAGGTTAAGAGGAGAAGTTAGCCGCAAGGCGAAGCTTTGAATCGAAGCCCCAGTAAACGGCGGCCGTAACTATAACGGTCCTAAGGTAGCGAAATTCCTTGTCGGGTAAGTTCCGACCTGCACGAATGGTGTAACGATTTGGGCACTGTCTCAACCACGGGCTCGGTGAAATTGTGGTACCGGTGAAGACGCCGGTTACCCGCATATGGACGGAAAGACCCCGTGCACCTTTACTGCACCCTAATATTGGGTTCGGATAGGGCATGTGTAGCATAGGTGGGAGGCTTTGAAGCCGGGACGCTAGTTTCGGTGGAGCCAAAGGTGAAATACCACCCTTGTTTTATTTGGATTCTAACCTCGATCCTTGAATCAGGATTAGGAACAGTGTTAGGCGGGTAGTTTGACTGGGGCGGTCGCCTCCAAAAATGTAACGGAGGCTCTCAATGGTTCCCTCAGCATGGTTGGTAATCATGCGTCGAGTGTAAAGGCACAAGGGAGCTTGACTGCGAGACATACAGGTCGAGCAGGTGCGAAAGCAGGACTTAGTGATCCGACGGCTGCGAGTGGAAGTGCCGTCGCTCAAAGGATAAAAGGTACGCCGGGGATAACAGGCTGATCTTACCCAAGAGTTCATATCGACGGTAAGGTTTGGCACCTCGATGTCGGCTCATCGCATCCTGGGGCTGAAGAAGGTCCCAAGGGTTTGGCTGTTCGCCAATTAAAGCGGTACGTGAGCTGGGTTCAGAACGTCGTGAGACAGTTCGGTCCCTATCCTATGCGGGCGCAGGATACTTGAGAAGGGTCGCTTCTGGTAGAGAGGACCGAAGCGAACGTATCTCTAGTGCACCAATTGTCACGCCAGTGGCATCGTTGGGTAGCTATATACGGTTGTGATAAGCGCTGAAAGCATCTAAGCGCGAAGCACGCTTCAAGATTGGGTATCCCTTACGCAAGTAACTTAAGACTCCTCGGAGATTACGAGGTTGATAGGCTGCAGATGTAAGTTTAGTAATAAATTTAGTCGAGCAGTACTAATAAGTCGTGCGACTTAACCATTTATTTTTATAAACAGGTTACGTTTAACATTCTCAACAAGCTCTGCTCTTTCAATCTTCATTATTTTGATATGTCATTCCGTCCGCCTGAGGCGGATCGGAATCTCAATTTAGATTTTGGTGACTATAGCCTGGGTGATACACCTCTTCCCATTCCGAACAGAGAAGTTAAGACCCAGTACGCCGATGGTACTGCATGCGCAGGTGTGTGGGAGAGTAGGTAGTCGCCAGCTTTTATTTTAACCCCGTTCGCTTTGCGCTCGGGGTTTTTTTATTAAATAGTTTTGAAATATGGTTATATTTTCAACTGAAATATTTCATTGGAATGAGTAAAGAAAATAAAACCGAAACCAGTCTTAGCTGCTACCACTGCGGTGATGAATGTAAAGACGATTCAATAAGAATTGAAGAAAAGCTTTTCTGCTGTAACGGCTGCAAAACTGTTTACGAAATTTTTGATCAGAACAAGCTATGCAACTACTATAACCTTGAACAAAATCCCGGCATCTCACCAAATTTTAATTTTGGAAACCGGTTTGATTATCTTGATGATCCATCCACCATTCAAAAAATATTGGACTTCCAGGATGAAAATATTAGCAAGGCAACTTTTCACATTCCGCAGATGCATTGCAGTTCCTGCATCTGGCTTCTCGAAAATCTTTATAAGATGAATAGTTCTGTAACTCATTCACAGGTTGATTTTTTGAAGAAAGAACTTAGTGTAACATTCGTCCATGATAAAATCTCGCTAAAGAAATTAGTGAAGCTGCTTGCTTCGATTGGCTACGAACCTCAGATACTTCTTGAATCGGTTGAACAAAAAAATGAGAGCAAAGCTTCACAGACTCTCCATCTCAGGATTGGAGTTGCAGGTTTTTGTTTCTTGAATGTGATGCTCTTTTCCTTTCCTGAATATCTTGGGATAGATATTACTGATTCATTCCTCAGAACTTTTTTTATAACTCTTAATTTCATTCTTTCATTACCAGTCGTTTTCTTTTCCGGATGGGAATATTTTGGCTCTGCAATCAAAGGTCTCAAAAAGAAAATTATCAACATTGATTTTCCTATTTCACTTGGAATACTTGCTCTATTCGGCAGAAGCATGTACGAAGTAGCATCACAATCGGGGGTTGGCTATTTCGATTCTCTCACAGGATTAATTTTCTTTCTTCTAATTGGAAAATTTCTCCAGGAAAAAACTTATTCTTATCTCAACTTCGAAAGAAACTATAAATCATTCTTCCCATTGTCAGTAACAATTAAGCAAGATAGCAAAGAGAAATCAATACCGATAAACAAGCTGATGCTTGGTAACAGAATCATCGTTAGGAAAAATGAAATTATTCCCGCAGACTCAATTCTGTTTAACGGTGATGGGAGAATTGATTACAGTTTTGTTACAGGTGAATCCAAGCCGGTCAGCAAAGTCTCGGGAGAAATGATTTATGCGGGCGGTCGGCAGCTTGGCAGTGCGATTGAGCTGGAAGTAATCAGAGAAGTATCGCAAAGTTATCTGACTCAGCTCTGGAACAATGACATCTTCAATAAAAAAGCAGAGAGTTTCTTCACCAACTTTTCGAAAGTTATTAGCAAAAGGTTTACAATCTTTGTTTTGCTCACAGCTTTTATATCTGCAGGTTTTTGGCTGCCATCAAGTTTTGCAATTGCCGTTAATGTTTTTACTGCCGTGTTGATTGTAGCTTGTCCGTGTGCAATTGTTCTTTCCGTCCCATTCACCTTTGGAAATGCAATGAGGATTTTTGGAAGAAATAAATTTTATCTCCGCAACACTTCTGTTATTGAAGATCTCGGCAGAGTAGACTCAATTGTATTTGACAAAACTGGAACGATCACTCAGCTTGGTAAATCCGATCTTGTTTTTACAGGAGCTGTTCTAAATTCATTTCAGCAGAAAATGATTAAATCGCTTGTGCGTAATTCAACACATCCACTAAGTCTGAAAATTTATAATTCAATTGAAGCAGATGATTTTTTCCCTGTTACAAAGTTTGATGAAGTACTTGGACTTGGGATAACAGGAGTTGTTTACGGAAACTTGATTAAAGTCGGCTCAAAAGAATTTATTGATGAATCGTCAGTTAATCCATTTCCCAAACAATCATTCAATCATTCAATCATCCAATCGACAACGATTTTCGTTTCCGTAAACGATGAACTTCTTGGTTTCTTTACTGTAACTAATTCTTACCGCGAGGGAATCGGTGAAGTTGTTAAATCATTGAGTAAGCGATTCAGAATTTCATTACTCTCAGGTGACAATGAAGGAGAAAAATTTAATCTTCTCAAGTTTTTTAAAAATGAAGATGACTTATTATTCAACCAATCTCCTGAAGATAAGTTGAACTATGTTAAATCACTTCAATCTTCAAACAAAAAAGTTTTGATGGTTGGCGATGGACTAAATGATGCAGGTGCATTAAAGCAGAGCGATGTTGGAATTGCTGTGACAGAAGATATCAGCAGTTTCTCACCTGCTTGTGATGCAATAATGGATGCTTCAAATCTGCAGCTGCTCCCAAAATTCCTGAACTTTTCGCAATCGGCAATTAAAATAATTTATATTAGTTTTGTCATATCATTTTTCTATAATGTTGTCGGATTAAGTTTCGCTGTACAGGGAATGCTTTCACCACTCATTGCTGCAATATTAATGCCTCTCAGTTCGATTTCAGTTGTATTGTTTGCAACTGTTTCAACAAATCTGCTTGCAAAAAGGAGAGGTCTGCTATCTCAGTAATTGTTTTGTTGATTGGAATTAGTCTTTTAGTCGCAGTAGGATTTTTAATTGCTTTCGTGATTGCTGTTAGAAAAGGACAGTATAAAGATACTCACACACCTGCGATACGCGTTTTATTCGACAATGAAACTGAAGAAGAAAAAAAGAAAATAAATAATTCTGAATCCAAATAGAGGAATAGCTTATGCAATTGGAGAAATTCAGTTATGATAATGAGATAGTCCGCAAATTTACACTGGCGACTGTAATCTGGGGACTGGTTGGAATGCTTGTTGGACTTCTAATCGCTACACAGTTGTTTGCACCTGCACTAAATTTTAACATACCATTTCTTACTTTCGGAAGAATAAGACCGCTTCACACAAACGCAGTGATTTTTGCTTTTGTAGGTAATGCAATCTTTATGGGAGTTTATTATTCCCTGCAAAGATTGTGTAAAGCAAGAATGTTCAGCGATTTATTGAGCAATATTCATTTCTGGGGATGGCAATTAATTATTGTTGCTGCAGCAATTACTCTTCCAATGGGATTTACAACAAGCAAAGAGTATGCTGAGTTAGAATGGCCGATTGATATTGCAATTGCACTCGTTTGGATTGCATTCGGAATTAATATGTTTGGAACGATTATCAAGCGACGCGAAAAGCATATGTATGTAGCAATCTGGTTTTACATTGCAACCTGGGTTACCGTAACCGTTCTTCACGTTGTGAATTCACTCGAAGTCCCTGCCGGCTTTCTGAAAAGTTATCCAATATATGCCGGCGTTCAGGATGCACTTGTTCAATGGTGGTACGGACATAATGCAGTCGCTTTCTTTTTAACTACTCCTTATCTCGGATTGATGTATTACTTCCTCCCGAAAGCCGCAAACAGACCTGTCTACTCCTACAAGCTTTCAATAGTACACTTCTGGACTCTAGTTTTTCTTTATATCTGGGCAGGTCCTCATCATCTTCTTTATTCTGCTTTACCGGATTGGGCGCAATCTCTCGGAACAGTTTTTTCAATAATGCTGATTGCACCTTCATGGGGAGGAATGATTAACGGTCTGCTGACTCTTCGTGGTGCTTGGGACAGAGTGAGAGAAAATCCGATTCTGAAATTTATGGTAGTTGCAGTTACTGCTTACGGTATGGCAACATTTGAAGGTCCGATGCTTTCTCTTAAAAATGTAAATGCAATTGCACACTTCACCGATTGGATAATTTCACACGTCCACGTTGGCGCACTTGGCTGGAACGGTTTATTAACTTTCGGCATATTGTACTGGCTTGTTCCAAAACTCTGGAAAACAAACCTCTATTCAAAGAAACTCGCAAACTTCCATTTCTGGATTAGCTTTCTCGGGATAGTTTTTTATGCGTTCTCGATGTGGTTCTCCGGAATTACTCAATCATTAATGTGGAAGCAGTTTACTCCGCTTGGAGTTTTGCAGTATCCAAATTTCCTTGAAACAGTTTTACAAATTGTTCCTATGTACATAATAAGAATGATTGGCGGCTCGCTTTATTATGTTGGTGTTTGTGTGATGGTTTACAATTTATACAAAACAGCGAAGCAAGGTTCGTTTGCAAGAGAAGAACAGGCTGAAGCACCCGCACTCGAAAAGTTCAAAGATCCATTAAAGCGTGGAGTGATTCACAGATTTCTTGAAGGCAAACCAGCTTTGTTTATTTTGTTAACGTTTATTACCGTGATCACAGCTTCAGTATTTGAATTTGTTCCGATGTTCCTGGTTAAATCAAATGTCCCGACAATCGCTGCGGTTAAACCATACACTCCGCTTGAGTTGCAGGGTAGAGATATTTACATTCGTGAAGCCTGTAACAGTTGTCATTCGCAGTTAGTTCGTCCATTCAGAAGTGAAACAGAAAGATATGGCGAATATTCAAAAGCTGGCGAATATGTTTATGATCATCCGTTCTTGTGGGGATCAAAGCGAACCGGACCAGATCTTCATCGAATCGGAGGGAAGTACCCAAACCTCTGGCATTATCTGCATATGGAAAATCCGTCGAGCATGTCACCTGGTTCACTAATGCCTTCATATCAGTGGCTGTTGACTAACGATCTTGATATTTCAACAACTGAAACTAAAATTAATGTAATGCGAAGTATTGGTGTTCCGTATCCGGATGGTTTCGAAAAAACCGCTAACGGTGACTTACAGAATCAAGCTCAAATGATTGCGATGGATTTGCAAAATGCCGGCGCATCCGCTGAACCGAACAAAGAAATAATAGCTCTCATTGCATACCTGCAAAGATTGGGAATCGATATTAAATCATCACAGCAGGCAGGTAAATAATATGATTAAAGAAGTATTGCAATCAATTGAAGGTGTTGAGTTTTATACGATCGTTTCGATGATAATTTTAATTTTATTTTTCATCGGGATGACGATTTGGCTTTTCAAGACTGATAAAAACTATATCAAGCATATGAGTGAATTGCCTCTTAATGAAGAAAAAAGTGAAATTAAAAATTTTACAGGTGGAACAAATGAAGTATAAAAATCTTTTATCAATATTTGCTTTTGTTCTTTTATTCGTAAATAATGTATTTGCAGCGGGTGAATCTGATTTCCCTCCGAATTATTATGACACTGTCGCATTAATTCTACTTTTAGTAATAGTAATTTCATTACTAAGCATAATTTATTATGAAGGTAAACCGAAAGTTGTAAAAGAGAAGAAGGCATCAGTACTATCTAAATTAAATCAGATGCTTACTAAATCGACTCCCATTGAACGTGAAAAAGATATTATGTTCGAGCACGACTTTGATGGAATAAAGGAACTCGACAGCAAAATTCCACCATGGTTTTCCTGGCTTTTCATTCTGACGATAATTTTTGCCGCTTATTATATGATTGATTACCATATAATTGGGTCAGGACAGGTTCAACACGAAGAATATACTGAAGAAGTTCGCATTGCATCGCTGGAAAGAGAAGCTTTAATCAAATCCGGAGCTTTTGTGAATGAAGAGACCGTTAAACTTCTCACGGATGCAAATGAATTGAATGCCGGTAAAGCGATCTATGATGCCAATTGTATTGCATGTCATGCGACCGATGGAGGAGGAATTGTCGGACCAAACTTAACTGACGATTACTGGATACACGGCGGCGGGATTAAAAATGTATTTAAAGTAATTAAATATGGTGTTGTTGAAAAAGGAATGATTGCATGGCAGACACAGCTCAATCCGAACCAGATGCAGGAAGTTGCAAGTTATATTATAAGCTTACACGGTACAACCCCTGCAGCACCAAAACAGCCCGAAGGTGAAATCTGGAAAGAAGAAAAAGCTGAATAACGATTAATGAATACTTATGTCATTCCGGCGATACCGACTTCAGTCGGGAGAGGCCGGAATCTGAATCCTAATAATGTCCTCAGATTCTGGACAACCTGCCTGCCGGACAGGCAGGGCCAGAATGACTGAACTCTTTTATAATGCAGATAATGAACGAAGACACACTCGAACGACAGCTATACGATGAAGAAGCAGAAACATTCCGAAATCAATTAGCGACTGTTACTGATGATGGGAAACGTAAATGGGTCTATCCTAAAAAACCTTCCGGAAGATTTCACAGAGCACGAATAATTGTTTCGGCAATTCTTCTTTTAATTCTTATTCTGACTCCATTTCTAAAAGTAAACGGACAGCCGTTTATGCTTTTTGACTTCCTGAACAGAAAGTTTATTCTGTTCGGAGTTCTATTTGGTCCTCACGACTTTCATTTGCTTGTAATTGCAATGATCTCACTGATCGTTTTTGTGATTCTGTTTACTGCAGTGTTTGGCAGGATATTCTGCGGATGGGCTTGTCCTCAAACAATTTTTATGGAAATGGTCTTCCGCAATATTGAATACTGGATTGAGGGTGATTCAAAAGATCAGAGAAAATTAAAAGCTGCACCATGGACCGCGTCAAAATTTTTTAAGAAAACCATCAAACAGATTATTTTCTTTGCAATCGCATTTTTCATCTCGAATATCTTTCTGTCTTATATAATTGGAATGGATGAACTTCTAAAAATTGTAACTGATCCGCCATCAGAACATTTGCAGGGTTTGTTTGCGATTACTGTTTTCTCCGGGATATTTTATTTTGTCTTTTCGAATTTCAGAGAGCAAGCGTGTACAATTGTTTGTCCTTACGGAAGATTGCAGGGAGTTTTGCTTGACCGTGATTCAATTGTTATTGCTTACGATAACGTTCGCGGTGAACCAAGGAAAAAGTTTAAGAAAGATGAAGGATGGGAAAACCGCGGTGATTGCATCGAGTGTTACCAATGCGTTGAAGTTTGTCCAACCGGAATCGATATCCGCGATGGGATTCAACTCGAATGCGTGAACTGCACAGCCTGCATTGATGCTTGCGATGATATTATGGATAAAATTAATAAACCACGTGGACTCATTCGTTATGCATCTTTAAACTCGATTCAGAATAAAGCTAAGTGGAAATTTACATCGCGTGCAATTGGTTACTCTGCATTACTTACTGTTCTTATAACGGTTTTGGTAATTCTGCTTTTGAACAGAACAGATTTCAGTGCGACAGTTTTGAGAACAGCCGGACTTCTTTACCAGGAACAACCGAATAATAAGGTCAGCAATCTTTATGATTTGAATATGGTCAATAAAACTTTTAATGAAATTCCGGTAACACTAAAGCTGGAAAATATTGAAGGTGAATTGAAGCTAGTTGGAAATCAAATAGTAATGGAACCCCAGGGAAATGTTGATGCAAAGTTTTTAGTTCTTCTTCCCAAAGAAGAATTAACAAAAATGAGCACACCAATCGATATTGGAATTTACAGCGGCGACAAACTGATTAAAAAAGTATCGACATCATTTTTAGCTCCAATGAAAAAGAAAGATGAATCAGATGAAAAAGATTAGTTCGTCTAAAAATAGCCGAATAAATTGGGGGACAGGAATAGTTATCGGGATTATTGCTTTTGTTGTGATCAGTGTATCGATGACTGTAATTTTTATGACTCAGGATGTAAGTCTTGTTTCTGATAACTACTATGAGAAATCCCTCACCTATCAGGATGAAATTGATAAACAGAGCAGAACGCAATCTCTTGATGAGCAAGTAAAGATTAATTTTAACGGAGAAATAATTAATATTTTATTCCCGGTTGAATATTTGAATAAAAACATTTCGGGAGAAATTTATTTTTACCGGCCGTCAGATTCAAAATTAGATTTTAAATTGCCTTTGGATTTGAGTGAAGAAGGAAACCAAATGATATTAGTTAAAGATTTTGAAAAAGGATTTTGGCGAATGAAATTAAACTGGATGATGAATGGTAATGGATATTATAATGAAAGAGCAGTCACGATTCAATAAAACCATCAGTCATTCCTGCGAGCGTAGCGAGTCAGGAATCTGACACTTATAGCGCTCAGATTCCGGACAAGCCGGAATGACAAACACTCAGAAATAAAAACTATGTCACCAGAAATTTACGCAGCATTTTTAGTCGGATTAGTCGGAAGTTTGCATTGCATCGGTATGTGCGGACCGATTGCAATTGCATTACCTGTCCCTGATTCAAACAATCTCTCATTCTTCACCGGAAGAATTTTATATAATCTCGGCAGAGTAGTTACTTACGCTTTTCTCGGAGCTGTTCTTGGACTTGTCGGAAGTAAAATCGCACTCGCAGGTGCACAGCAGATTGTTTCAATTGTCCTTGGCATAGTCATCATTGTTGCCGTTCTTCTTCCCCAGAAATATAAAAACTATTTTGCTCAGCATCCTGTAATTCAAAAACTTGCGCATCCATTAAAATCAAATATTGGTGTTCTTTTTAAGAAAGGAACATTCTCTGCAATGTTTCTGATTGGAATACTAAACGGATTCCTTCCGTGCGGACTTGTTTACGTTGCATTAGCCGGAGCTATTGCGAGTGGTGATGCAATCTCCGGTGCTGCAGTTATGATTCTTTTCGGACTCGGAACAGTTCCTGCAATGTTTGTCGCATCAGTGTTCGGAAAATTTATCAACATCGGGATCCGGACTAAAATCAGAAAGGCTGTTCCGGTCCTGGCAATAATTCTCGGAGTAATATTTGTGTTGAGAGGAATGAATCTCGGAATACCGATGCTCAGTCCGAAAGTTTCCACTCACACCGAAGCTTCTTCAGAGATGGAGTGTCATTGATTCAGAAGGCTGAAGCGGAGGCAAAAGCGAAGAAATAATATCGATTATAAAATTCAATCAATCAAACAATCATCCAATCAATATTTTCCCATTCATCAATTTTTCCTTTTATTATTTTTCCAATTGGCTTAAGTTTAAACGAGTTAAATTAATTTGGTGTTGAAATGAAAAAAATATTTCTATCTCTTCTTGTCATACTTTCTTTTCAAAGTATCTATTCCCAGCAAAATATTATTACCTATAAAGATATTTCACCTGATGGTAAAAGCATCTCAACCTATAACGAAAAGGAATTTTCTGTCGTCGGTCAGGTGATCGCATTATCAGATGATATTCCTTATGGCTTAACTCCAGACTGGAGTTCAACTCTCGAAAGACAAATCGGAGGAATGTCCTGGGGTGATTATGATAACGATGGCGATCTCGACCTGGCAACAGGATGTTACTTCAGCAATTCATATCCACCAATACCGGAATACGAAGTTTTGATTTATAGAAATGATAGCGGAATTCTTACAACTACGCCAGCATGGATTTCTACGGATATGAGATCCACCACTGACGTAAAGTTTGCTGATCTTAATGGTGACGGGAAATCGGAATTAATTTCTGCTAATGGAGATAATTCATTTGTGCCTTCAGTAATTTATTTCAACAGTGAAACCGGACTGAATAACGCTCCCGGATGGATTTCACAGGATAATAACTGGACAGTCGGCGAAGTTTTAGGTGATATTGATGACGACGGTGATCTCGATCTCGCATTTGGAAACCAGGGTAATAGTGTTATCCCCACAAAACCAATCTGCATTTTTTATAACAATAATGGAACTTTTCCGACAGTACCCAACTGGCTTTCTGCTGATGAAATGATAACGAACTCGGTTGCTTTCGGTGATCTTGATAATCAGCAGATCAAATACAAATACCTTGAATACTATGGTGATGGAATCAGGTACGCCTTTCCGCTGCCTTTATTTCCTATCTATTCAGTCGATACTGTTCTGGTTGATGATCAACCGTATTCTGAATATTGTTATAATCCGATTGAAGGATGGTTATCATTGGGAACAGTTCCGCAGTCAGGTATGACCGTTAAAATTTCTTATCGATACATTGCAAAAGGTGATCTTGCAGCATCAAAGTGGGTCAACTATGAAAGTGGTGTGTATTTCAATAACAACGGTGTAATGAATAATTTTCCCGGATGGACAGTAGGCAACACACAAAGTCAGAAAGGTATTGCCTGGGCTGATTTTGATAAAGATGGTTACCAGGATCTGGCAATTTCGGGCAGCAGTGTTCAAACAGTGATTTATAAAAATGTAAACGGAACTTTAACCGGACCAGTCTGGACATCTAACTCTGTTAATCCTTCAGCGCAGGAATTAATAACCGGTGATATCGACAGAGATGGTTACCCGGAACTTGCAGTAGTTCATTTCGGTACTAAAAGGATTGAAATATTTAAAAACCGGTCGGGTGTTTTAGACACTGAACCAACCTGGTTGTATATCGCGGGATCATCTGCGACGTCAATTTCATTCGGTGATGTGAATGGTGATGGTGCACTTGACTTAGCTGTTGGAACTGCGAGAGCGCCTGTAGTTGTTTTCATAAATCAATTGACTATTCCGGTTGAGTTACTTTCCTTTACTGCATCCGTAACTGAAAATGATGTTCAGCTAAACTGGAGTACTGCAACAGAAACTAATAATTATGGATTTGAGATTTATCGAGAGAAGTTGGTAGTTGGAAGTCAGAATTTAGAATGGGAAAATATCGGTTTCATTCCAGGATTTGGTACGACTACTGAACCCAAATCTTATTCTTTTATTGATGATCTTTCTCTTACTCTTAATCTTAATCATACTCTTCGTTATCGATTAAAGCAAATTGATTTTGATGGAACAAGCAATTATTCAGAAATAGTAGAAGTTGAAATTAATTCACCAAAACAATTTGTCCTCGAGCAAAACTATCCTAATCCGTTTAATCCTAGTACAATTATTAAATTTTCGGTGCCAGTTACCGAAACAGTTTGCTTAAAGGTTTATGATGTTCTCGGAAACGAATTGTTAATTTTGGTAAACGAAGAAAAACCTGCCGGGCAATATGAAGTAACCTTCGATAGTCATTCCGGCGAAGTCCGGAATCTGCCGAGTGGAATTTATTTCTACAAACTGGAGGTAGGTAATTTCGTTGAAGCAAAGAAAATGATTCTACTTAAATAGTGTGATATTATTATAAATAAAGTTTAAGGAGAAATATTTATGAAAACATTTATACTTATTATTATTTCAAGCGTAATAGTATCGGCACATACCTTTCATGCAGGATACGATCGCATACAATAATCGTTTCAATAACAGACAATTTGCACAATACAACTCGCAGGGATTACTAAGATTATCGTACACAAGCGGGCTGGGCACAGTAAGCAGCTATAACGAAATATATTATGTAGAGGAGGACATCAACGGAGATTTTTCAACAATTAATTTAACAAATAACTCTGTTGATGATAATTACTCTACCTTGTCCATTGATCAAAACGATGTTGTGCATATTGGCTACGAAGCTCGCGATCCTTCAATTTTTCAGGTGATGTATATTCATAATGCATCCGGAACTTTTTCAACTCCAATATCTATAACTCAAGGTGGATTAAACAAGGCAACACCGTTCAGTAAAATTGGTCCGGATAGTGTTATGCACTTTGTTTATTATACTTACACAAATGGATCCGATAATTGTTATTACAGAAATTATGATTTAAGAACAAGTACTTTAGGACCAGAACTATTCTTGTCCAATGGAGAAGCATCCGGAGATTTTCAAGCTACCCTGGACATAGATTCTAACGGTAAGGTACATATTGCGATGGTGAGCGGAACAACTTTATCATCAGGTCCGTTAAAATATTTTAACAATACTTCCGGTTCTTTTCAGGAAGTACCAACCAGTGTAGCTGCTAACATTAGTTATCCGAGAATAAGAGTTGATACTAATGATAAGGTACATATTATTTACAGAACTAGTTCAATGCTATATTATATAAATAACGTCAGTGGAACTTTTTCTGCTCCTGTAGCGATAACACCTCCGGGTCAGCTTCCCGCCGGAATCCAATCACTTGAAATTGATGATCAGAACAGACTTTACACAACGTATCAATCAAGTCAGTCTGCTTCTGGTAAAGGATTTTATCTTCTCTTTGCCGAGAATCACGTTTTTAATGATACCATACTAATCGCAGATCTTCCTCCGGAATATGTTACAAGAAATTCGTCGCAGGTAGTAACAAAAGGCAATGGTGATATTGCTATGTTTTATGCTGAAGGTGATGTAAGAAATGATACTGTCATCTGTGATATTTTTATGAAGAGAGGAAATATCTATGAAATAATTCCGGTTGAACTCACATCATTTGAAGCATCAGTAAATGAAAATGATGTTCAGCTAAACTGGAGTACCGCAACAGAAACTAATAACTCAGGTTTCGAGATTCTTCGTTCCTGCCTTACCGGCAGGCAGGTCACTCAGAATGACAACGAATGGAATTCAATCGGTTTCATTCCTGGTTATGGAACATCTACTGAAAAGCATTTTTATTCTTTTAGTGACGAAAATCTCGTTGAAGGAAATTACAAGTTCCGGTTAAAGCAAATTGATTTTGATGGAACGAGCACTTATTCTGAAATTGTTGAAGTCGAAATTATTTCACCGGAACAATTTGTTCTTGAACAGAACTATCCTAATCCGTTTAATCCGTCAACTAAAATAAAGTATTCGATCCTGAATGTCATTGCGATCCGGCAATTGCCGGAGAAGCAATCTCAATTTGTAGTCCTTTCAGTTTATGACATTCTTGGAAATGAAGTGACAACGCTTGTGAATGAAGAAAAATCAGCTGGTACTTACGAAGTCGAGTTCAATGCAGGCAATTTCCCCAGTGGTGTTTACTACTATCAGTTGAAAACAGGAGAATTTATTTCAACAAAGAAGATGATACTCGTAAAATAATATCTACCTGATATTTTTTTCATTCAAGGAATTAAGCTGCATCAGTAACTGTATTGCCGGTGTAAAATTTGAATCGAGCTCAAGTGATCTTTTTACACAGATGAGAGATTCGTCATATTTTTTCTGCTCGAAATAAACTTTTCCTAGTCCGAAATTAGCTTCCGCAAAATCCGGGGAAAGCTCAATGGCTTGCTTAAAATACTTTTCCGCGTTCGGATAATCTTTAATTCCTTCATAAGCAACACCAAGCAGAAAATGAGTTTGGGAAGATTTTGAATCCTGCCACAACGATTGCTGAAGGATATTTATAGCATCCGGCAGCATACCTTTTTGTATCATTTGCAAAGCAGCCTGATTTTTTTCAGAAACTTCTCTCGGCTGAATATGTGTGCGACCAGGATTAAATTTAAATATGTCGAGGAACTCGAAGCTGTTAACCGGTGTAAAGATTGGTTTATCATTCACAACTTCGAACCAATTCCTGAGAGTAACTATATAATCAACTTTTTGTTTGGAAAGATAATCGTTCATATAAGCAGCGTAATCATTTTCCTGAAGATGTGAGATAAGTTCAGGAGTAACTAACCCAGCCATATCAATTATTTTTCTTTCTCCGTAGAAAGCAACAGCACCAATATCGTGCGTTGCAACTATTGCGGAATCCGGTGTGTTTTGCTTCAACCATTTACCTGCTGCCACATGTCTGTCATTTGAGTACTTACATAAAAATGTAAAATCATCTTTGCTGTTGGAATTATAACTGATAAAAAGTCCCACAACTGCAATCGAATAAATAATGAAAACAAAATTTGGCAGAGCAGGTTTATTTTTAGAAAATTTTAATAGAATGAAATCACTAATAAACTTTACTCCGGTGATAGCAATAAGTATGTAGAAAGGAATTACCGGCATCAGGTATCTGCCAAATCTGTGAGCGAAAGGTAGTTTCAAATAATAAACGGCGATCAGTCCGATGATAAATAAGATAAAAACAAGGTGAGTATTACTTTTTAATAATCGATTTGATAATAACAACAACGTAAATTAAAAATGGCAGCCAGATTAAAATGAATTCAGCTTCTGTGAAATACTTGAGTACATCGTTTTCAAGAAAAAGTGCTCTGTTCATTTTATTGTAGTACTCAATCTTTGCACTGTAGGTGTTTGGTAAAATTGAACCTGACAAAATGTAATTAAACAGAAAATATCCAACTACTAAGACAGAAGCCAATAAAAATGCGGTCGCAAATTCTTTAATTGTTATGCTGTTTTCTGATGGCTGAGCAGCAGATTTAGTCAGGTAAAACTTACTTAAAACATAATCCAGAGCAAATGCAATC
This sequence comes from bacterium, assembly GCA_016716565.1. Lineage (NCBI taxonomy): Bacteria > bacterium. The sequence goes on along the minus strand of JADJWC010000002.1, from coordinate 658,488 downwards.
CACAACACAAAACCATCCGGTCTGCACCAGATAGTTAAACCGAGAAAAATTCCGAGTGGAAGAATTTTTCTATTTTGATATGAGTAGAAACTGCTTGCAATTAAAAAAATGAACATCGATGTTTCCATTCCGGAAACATTTATCAGATTCAGTTTTGGCTGAAGTGCAATCATTAATGCTATGATCAACGAAATCATTGCTGAGTTTTTAAAGTTCAGCAAAGCAAGTTTTGTCATCGTATAAACGAGAAGAGCACCGAATATCACTCCGATTAAATAACTAATTACGAATTCATTTTTACTGATGATATAAAACAATGATAACAGCAAAGTATAAATTGGAGATGTAGAACCCGAAGTCACGAGTTCATTTTTAAAGTATGAAAAGCTTCCGTACTCGATAAGATTTTTAGCGAAGGTAAGATGAATCCACGGATCGTCAAGTGGAAAACCGAAGAACCCATTTGTTTTGTAAGCCGAATAGACTAAGTAAATAGCTGCTGTTATTGAGAGCAAAACAGGAAGTAAAATGAAATACCTGAACTTATTGTCGAACTGTATATTGTAAAATGTTTCGACAGCTTTTTCGTTAACCTTTTGCTGGAGTTTTGCAGTATGTTTTGTTGATTTCTTTTTACTCAATCGATATTACCATCTTGAGAGTTATAGTTTTCAAATAGATGGCGAAAATTAAATATTTTTTTCAAATTGAAGTAAACAATCTTTGTCCTTTACGAAGAAACCTAATTGCAACAGTTAAGTCATCAATCAATCATTCAACCAATCATTCATCAAATCCTTCCTTTTATTATTTATATTTACACTAAGTAAATTTATTTGAATAGATGAGAACCTGGCTTAAAGTTACAATCGGAATAATCCTCTCGCTGATAATCATCTTCATTGTCGGTGGGTACATTTTTTATAATTCACTTCTTGAATCGCTTCCTGTTTATGAGGGCGAATTGAAAGCTCCTTCGCTCAAATCTGAAGTAAAAATTTATTTTGATAGTCTCGCTGTTCCATACATTATTGCAGATAATGATGAAGACGTTGCCTTTACTTTGGGTTATCTTCATGCAAGCGAAAGAATGTTTTCGATGGATATTATCCGTCGTGCAGGAGAAGGAAGACTTAGCGAAATATTCGGAGTGGAAACTTTGCCGTTTGATAAAATGTTTAGAACAGTTGGATTGAGCAGAACTACAAAAATGATAAAAGAGAAAATGAATCAGGAAGGTTTGAAACTGCTTGAAGCGTATTCTCGCGGCGTTAATTTCTATCTCGAAGAAAAGAAAAATAAATATCCTGTTGAATTTGATGTCCTCGGTTACCAGCCTGAAGAATGGAAACCCGAACATAGTATAATCGTGATTCGAATGATGGCGTGGGAACTCAATCTTGGCTGGTGGACAGATCTAACTTTCACTGAGCTTGTGCAGAAACTTGGTGAAGAAAAAGTAAAAGAAATTTTTCCAAATTACCCTGAGAATGCACCAACAATAATTCCTGCGGATATAAAAAAGTTTTCCCAAATTAATTCCAACTTTATTGAGACAGACAAAGCATTCAGAAAATTTATTGGAATGACCGGAACACATCTTGGTTCAAACAACTGGGTTGTGAATTCACAAATGTCTGCTTCGGGAAAACCAATCATTGCAAACGATCCTCATCTTGCTTACAGAGCACCGGGAATCTGGTACGCTGCAGTTATCAAATCACCAACTTGGAATGCTGCTGGTGTAACATTGCCGGGAGTTCCGGGAATTGTGATAGGAAAGAATGAATCCGCCCAAGGCGGAATTTCCTGGACGTTAACAAACATAATGACTGATGAAACCGATTTTTATTTTGAAACTCTCGATTCATCACGAACAAAATATCTGCTGGATGGAAGCTGGAAAGATTTGATAATAATTGAAGATACCATATACACAAAAGATGGAATCAAAGAACCGATTGAAATAAAATACACTCATCGCGGACCAATTATTTCAAATATTCATCCTTATAACTTTGTTTATAATCAGGATGAATCAGCATATCCGCCGATCAGTATGCGATGGCTCGGTAATGAATTCAGCGATGAGATGGATGCATTCCTGAAAATCAACAAAGCAAAAAATTGGAATGAGTTCAAATCAGCAGTTGAGAAGTTTAATATTCCCGGACAAAATTTTGTTTACGCAGACAAGGAAGGAAACATCGGTTATATTTTTGGCGGAGCACTTCCAATCAGACCAAACAACGCAACTACCTTTTTGTTTGAAGGTTCAACTGCAAAAAATGATTGGAAAGGACTTGTTCCAAGAACGGAACTCCCATTTCTTTTCAATCCAGCTCAGAACTTTATTGCAACTGCAAACAACAAAGTAATTAAAGATTTCAAATATCACATCACAAATCTCTGGGAACCTTCATCGCGTATAGAAAGGATCACAGAATTACTTCAAACAAAAAATCAGCATTCGGTGAATGATTATATGAAGTACCAATCAGATGTGTATTCACCTTATGCAAAACAGATTGTTCCATATATAATTTTTGCATTTCAGGATGCTGAAGTGAAGGATAAAAATTTATCACAATCACTTCAACTGTTGAAAGAGTGGAATTACGAAATGGATAAATATCAGCAGGCACCGGCTATCTTTCTTACTTTCTTTGATAAGCTGATGAAAAATATTTATATGGATGAAATGGGTGAAGATCTTTTCAATCAATATGTTTTTCTTGCGAATGTTCCTTACAGAAATATTCCTGAACTTTTGCAGAATCCGTTTTCAGATTGGTATAACGATGTGAAAAAGAATGAGAGAAAAACAAGAGACGATGTTATACGGGAAAGTATGAATGATGCACTTGATGAACTTGAGAACATATTAGGGAAAGATGTTAAAGACTGGCAGTGGGGAAATCTTCACACAGTAACTTTCAAGCACGCATTTGCCGGAGTTTCCTGGATAATTGATGAGGTAGTGAATATTGGTCCTTATGAAATTAGCGGCGATGGAACAACGATTTTCAATACAGAGTATGCTTTTTCTGAAAGCATTGAAAAGTATCCATTATTCCGTCACGATCCTTTTGATTGCGAGCTTGGTCCTTCGATGAGATTCATTTATGATTTTGCAAAGCCCGATGAGTTTTATTTGATCCTGACTACAGGTCAGTCTGGAAATATTTTCAGCGATCATTATAAAAACCAGACAGAACCTTTTCTTAATGGAAAGTATATGAAGATAAGAACTGATGAAGCGTCCATTACCAACCAATTAAATAGTTTACTCAGATTACTACCGAAATAAAAACCAGCAAGGATGTCACGGTCGTACCGTGACACAATCCTCTTGGCTGTCAAGGTCGTACCTTGACAGATAATTTACTATCTTTGCTCTATGGGAAGAAGAGGAAGAAGCAATTTAACAGAAGAAAGATTTTATTTTGTAACTACAACCGTTGTAAAGTTCACGCCAATATTTACCAACAACCATTTCTGCGACATACTAATCTCAAATATTAAACATTACAGAGAAAAGTATAAATACATAGTTCTCGGTTATGTGATTATGCCGTCTCACTTCCACTGGATATTGATTGTGACTACAAAGTATGGAACAATCTCTGATATAATGAGAGACATAAAGAAATTTACTGCCTGGCAGATATTTGATACTCTAAATGAGAGCAGTGAACTTCTGAAAATATTCCATGAATCAGCGGAAGGATTGAAAGACCAGACGAAGAAATTATGGATGCCAAGATTTGATGATGAGGTAATTAGAAGCCAGCAGATGTTCTGGGCAAAATTGAATTACATACATAACAATCCTGTGAAGGCGGGATTAGTAAGCAGAGCAGAAGATTACAAATATTCAAGTGCAAGAAATTATGTGAATGGAGATCATACTGTTCTTGAAGTTGATGTTGAGTATGCAGGAATAAGGATGTTGTAGTGATCTTTACGTCACGGTGCGACCGTGACGGCCTTGGAATTCACACTATCTTGAACTAACAAGGTTTTCAATGGTCCACCGAGAGACTTAGAATATATAAGTTATATTTTTGTTGTGGAAGATTTGACGAACTCTGCTAGATATGAAATGTGCCTGATATTTCAACAGGTTCAATGGTGATGGTATTCACTGTTGGAATTAAATTATCGTCTTTTAAAGGTAATTCTATACAATCTGAATAGAGATCAAATCTAAATTTTTTTTCATGTGGATTGTAATCTAAGTCGCGATATGATAAGTGTAGTTGTAATTTGGGAAAATTCGGAATATCCGAAATATGACTTACTTTCATTTTTTTTATGTTGTGATTTTTCATCAATAATAAAGTTGCTATGTAAAATAGAAATAAAGTTGCACGTGGGAAATTGATTCCAATGGTTCTTTTCGCAACTGCTAAGTCTGGCACATAGGATATTAGATCTGAATTTCTTTCATTATCAAAATTAATTGAAATGTTCTGCAACTCACTAAATTCCTTAAGAAATTTTATAAGTAATCCCTCTTTTCCTAAAATAATTTCAAAATTCTTATCTCGATCCAATTTTTCGATATATACTAATGCCTCTGAATAATTAAACTTAAATTCATAATCAACTTTTTTCGCGACACCTTTTCCAACATTTAATAACTCTAATTTTATATCCTCATCGTGCCGATGATCATCAACAACTGTTAAAAACTTTTTTCCTAATTCTTCTTGAATTTTAAAGAGAAGGTTAAATTTGGGAATATATAATTCTGGCCTATAGCCTGCAGCTCTTGATTTTCTTGCTTCAATTATATTTTCATTACTGTGCATAACACCAGCAGTTGCTACACCCAAAGTTGCTAAGAAAAACAGAACTACCAATAAATATAAAGGTACATAATAAAAATCGATGAAGTTTCCGATTCCCTCTGATGTTGGCTCAAAGCCAAATCCTTCATTATAGCATTCAATTGAAATTATGGTAAATAGGATTAAACAAATTGAAAAAACTAATAGGGATGAAAATTTTAATATCTCGAGGAGAATTTTTGATAATTTGTCATTATTACTTGAAAATGCTTTACGTATCTTGAATTTAATACCTATACGACGATTCAGCCAAAAAACCAATCCAGTTATAAATATAGTAACTATAATATTTTCTAAAAATTTCACATTCTAAAAATATGAAAGTTTAATAAAACTAACTCTTCTCTGCTGATATGTCAGATTAGGGAATAACAAAGACTATAACGGTCGCACTATGACATTCAAAATAAAGACAAAGAAATAGTTTACTAAGATTACTGCCGAAATAAATCACTTCTAATCAATCCATAATTATTATTAACTTTGTCTATATTTACATAAATGATTTGTTCAACAACAAGAGATTAAATGAAAGTAATTGATCATTTAGAGAAGGCGAAAGAACCTCTTATAAGTTTCGAATTGATTCCTCCAAAACGCGGCGGAGATATTACGGATGTTTTACACGTTCTCGATGGAATAATAAAATTCAGACCACCGTTTATTGATATCACCAGTCACTCCGCAGAAGTTATTTACGAAGAAACTCCCGAAGGAATAAAAAAGAAAGTAAAAAGAAAACGACCAGGAACACTTGGTATCTGTGCCCTCATCCAGAATAAATATAATGTTGATGCTGTTCCTCATATTCTTGTAAAAGGATTTACCCGAGAAGAAACAGAAGATTTTATGATTGAGTTGAATTATCTCGGTATCGATAATGTGCTTGCAATTCGGGGAGATGACAGCGGTTACGAAAAACCAATCCCAACCGGAAGAAGTGCGAATAAAAATTCAGTTGAGCTAGTGCAGCAGATAATGCGGATGAACAAAGGGATCTACCTGGAAGATTCATTGCTTGATGCACGACCAACAAAATTTTGCATTGGTGTCGGCGGATATCCTGAAAAACATTTCGAAGCTCCGAACTTAAAAGCAGATATAAAATTTGCAAAAGAAAAAATAGATGCTGGCGCTGATTATATTGTTACACAGATGTTTTATGATAATAAATTTTATTTTGATTATGTGGAAAAGTGTCGTGAGGCAGGAATAAAAGTTCCAATTATTCCGGGACTAAAAATATTAACTTCAAAAGCTCAGCTTCATTCGATTCCAAAAGATTTTCATGTCAGCATTCCTTCGGCGCTGTCTGATGAAATTGAAAATGCGAAGCCGGATGAGGTAATGAACATCGGTGTTGAATGGGCAACAAACCAGGTTCGCGAGCTTCTCGATAAAAATGTTCCGAGCGTTCATTTTTACATTATGCTCAATGCCAGACCAATAAGTATGGTGATGGATAAGCTGAAATTATTCAACAAAGTTTTTTAGCGAGTTAAATTCTCTCAGATGGTTAAAGTTAGAAGACCTGTAGTAAAGAAACTTAAATGGGGAGTCGCAGGCTGCGGAAGATTCACTGAACACACCTTCATACCAACACTGAAATTTGTAAGAAGAAGTACGGTTCAATCATTTTACAGTCACAATCTTAACAGAGCGAAGGAATTAGCAGAACTATCGGGAGCTTCAGGATACTTTAATAATTACAATGATTTCCTGAAATCAGATATTGATTGTGTTTTTATTGGAAGTGTAAATGCGCATCATTACGAGCAGGTAATAAAAGCTGCAGAAGCAGGAAAAAATATTCTCTGCGAAAAACCTCTCGCAATAACAAGCAAGCAAGCAGAGGAAATGGTTGATGCCTGCAAAAGAAATAATATATTCCTTGCTGTAAATTATGTTCATCGTCTTCATCCTCATGTTATCAAAGCAAAAGAATTAATAAAGAATCAAACTATTGGCAAGCTTGTATCAGTAAGCGTTTCTTGTAATCTGGATTTTCCTCCGAGCAACAACTTCAGGTTCAACAAAGAATTAAGCGGTGGCGGTGCTTTGCGTGATCTTGGAACTCATATGATAGATCTGTTAAGATTTTTCGGAGGAGAAATCTCAGAGATAAATGGATATATGGACAACATCATTTATAATTATGAGGTTGAGGATTATGTATCTGCAATTGTGAAATATGAAAACGGGAATTATGGTTCGTTCAATGTTTCATTTAATACAAAAAAGGCTTTCAACAGGATTGAGATACTTGGGCATACCGGAGCAATAAGCATCGAGAATTTTATTGGAGTAAAAGGAGTCCCGTCAAAAATCACTATTCAACTTGATGGAGAAGCAAAGAAAAGTTTCAGGAAAAGAGGGAACAAATTTTTGTTTATGATGAGAGCGGTACAAAAATCATTTCTGAAAAATCAAACCCCACCTGTTACCGGTGAAGACGGACTGATTAATATTAAATTAATGGAAGAGCTTGAAAGAAAATGTCAGAGATAGATAAGCTCATTTCGGTTTGTCACAAAGTCTATCAAAAAGGATTTGTTGCTGCCAGTGATGGAAATGTTTCGCTTATTACTTCCGATAACACTGTCTTGATTACACGTTCCGGAATCTGCAAGGGTGAAATTACAGAAAAAGATATTCTCGAATTTGATTTCAACGGAAAGCATTTAAAAGGCGAAGGGAAAATCACCACAGAATTTAAACTTCATCTTTATGCATACTCAAAACGAAAAGATGTAAACGCTGTTGTTCATTGTCATCCTGTTCACGCGACTGCTTTTTCGCTTTTGGGTGAAGGACTTGTGAATCATTATTTCCCGGAAGTGATTTTGACTCTCGGAAAAGTTCATCTTTGTAAATATGCAACGCCATCGACAAACGATCTTCCGTTAAGTCTCGATCCTTTTATAGAATACGGCTGGGCATTTCTGCTTCAAAACCATGGGGCAATGACTCTCGGAAAAAATGTCGACGATGCATATTACAAAATGGAAAAGCTTGAACACGCAGCAGAAACTCTTTTCAAAGCTAGATTACTTGGAAAACCAAACGAATTATCATCTGAAGATGTTAAGAGGTTATTTGAAATATCAGAAGAAACTTACGGTATCACGCAGGATCCAAGAAATGTTTTTTAACTAACACACTAACCCAATTTCTTTAAGAAATTGGATTAGTAAAAACTTAATTATGTTAAATTCAAAACCCAAAGTTGCATTATTAGTTGGCGGAACCTCTCCCGAGAGAGCAGTTTCAAAAATGTCTGGCAAAGGAATATTGCAGGCATTAAAGAATCTTCAATATCCAACAAAGGTTATCGATCCTGCATATGGTTTGCATCAACCAGAAGAAGAAGAGGATTTCTTTTCTGATAAAGATTATTCTGAAATCTCAAACCGTAATTGTATTGATGCGATAAATTCAACGATGTTTGATGATGTTGATGTCGTGTTTTCAGCAATGCACGGAAAGTGGGCTGAAGATGGAACAATTCAGTCTCTTCTGGAACTAAGAGGTTTGAAATATACCGGTTCAAAAGTTCTTGCAAGTTCTTTGGCAATGGATAAGGAAATGTCAAAAGTAATTTTCAGACAGGCAGGAGTCCAGACCGCAGACTGGTTCACTGTTCAACAGAGAAGCTTCGAGCCAATTCTTATTGCGGATGAAATAAATCAGAGATTTGGTTTCCCGTGCATAATAAAAGCAAACGATCAGGGCTCAACCGTTGGTTTAAAAATTGTCCAGGGTAAATACGAAGTTGAAGAAGGAATTAAACTCGCACTGCAATATTCTTCCAAAGCTTTGATTGAAAAATATATTCCGGGAAGAGAATTAACCGTTGCCGTTCTTTCAAATGAAGCATTACCTGTTCTTGAAATCGTTCCTAAGAGTGGCTTCTACGATTACAAACATAAATACACTTCCGGAATGAGCGAATATATTGTTCCGGCAAACATTCCTGAAAAAGTTGCAAAGAAAGCACAACATCAGGCACTAATTGCGTTTCAATCACTTGGATGTGATGGTTATGCAAGAATTGATTTTCGGTTGAATGAGCAAAACGAAATTTATTGTCTTGAAGTTAACACACTTCCGGGAATGACTCCACTCAGTCTTGTTCCGAAAGCTGCAAAAGCAGTTGGAATTTCATATGAAGAATTAGTTGAAAAAATTATTCGGCAGGCACTTTAATGATAAGGCTTAGAAAGAAATTTGTTATGTATTTGTTTATTACCATCATCATTCTTGGAATGATATACATTTTTTTCAACGAACGTGGATTGGTAAAATATCATGGATTGAAGAGCAAGGTTGATTCAATGCAGGTTGAACTTGAAAACATTAAATTGGAAAATGAAAGACTTAAGAATGAAGTTGATTCTTTGCAAAAGAAAATTCCAGCCAAGATGGAACAAGTAGCACGGGAAAAATATAATATGAAACGTGAAGGTGAAACATTAATTGAAATCGAAGAAAAGTGACAGTACTTCCAAATTACCTTCAACACCGCTAGCCGACAGGGTAAGACCAAAATCACTTGAACAATTTTATGGACAGGATCATCTTGTTGGTGATGGCAAACCAATCAGGTTGATGATTGATAATCAAACAGTTACTTCTTTCATACTTTGGGGACCACCGGGAACAGGAAAAACAACTCTCGCGCAAATTATAGCAAATGAAACCGATTCAAAATTTTATCAAATAAGTGCTGTCTCTGCCGGAGTGAAAGAAGTAAGATATATTATTCAGATTGCTGAGCACAATAAAACTCTCGAATTACGTACGATACTTTTCATAGATGAAATTCATCGTTTCAATAAAGCACAACAGGATGCACTTCTTCATTCAGTCGAATCGGGATTGATAATTTTAATTGGTGCAACAACTGAAAATCCGTCCTTCGAAGTGATACCAGCATTACGTTCTCGGGCAAGAGTTTATGTGCTGAATGAATTATCTAAAAATGACCTCCATAAAATTCTGCACAATGCAATTTCGAAAGATGAATATCTGTCCAAGTATAATATTGAAGTACCTGATGAAGATTATCTACTGTATCTCTCCGGTGGTGATGCAAGAATTATGCTCAGCATATTTGAGTCAGCAGTGATTCAGGAAATGGATAAAGAAAAAATATTAATCACCAAAGAACTACTTGATAATATCATTCAGAGAAAAAATGTTGCTTATGATAAAGGCGGAGAAGAACATTACAATTTAATTTCAGCATTCATTAAAAGTGTTCGGGGAAGTGATCCTGATGCAGCACTATACTGGCTTGCAAGAATGCTTGAAGGCGGTGAAGATCCTTTATTCATTGCAAGAAGATTGATTGTTCTTGCTTCCGAAGATATCGGTAATGCTTCACCAAATGGATTAGTGCTGGCTGAAGCAGCATTTAGTGCTGTAGAAAAAATCGGTATGCCTGAAGCCAGGATTATTCTTGCTCAATGCACAACTTATCTTGCATCAAGTCCGAAAAGTAATGCTTCATATATGGGAATATCAAAAGCTGAGCAGGAAGTTAAAACGCAGCCGGTTTATCCTGTCCCGATTCACCTTCGTAATGCACCTACTAAATTAATGAAAGAGCTCGGTTATGGAGAGAAATATAAATATCCCCACGATTACGACAACAATTTCCTGATTGAGAAATATGTCCCTGAAGAGATGGATGCAAAGCAGTTTTACTTTCCAACAGAAAACGGACAGGAAAAAAATATGAAAGATCGCCTAAAAACTTTGTGGAAGGGGAAGAAGAAATATTAACTCGATTACAAAATTACAAGATTACTGTCATTGCGAGGAGCGGAGCGACAAAGCAATCTTTCGTTTTTATCAAGTATGAGATCACTTCGCTTTACCCGTGATGAAAAACGACGTTTTTTGTAAACTAACTGGTACGGCTAAAGCAATGCAAACATTTTCCCCGGCAGCTGCTTTATCAATCCTTTAAATTCCAGCGAAAGTAAATTCACCAGACAATCGGAAGAAGATAGATTTGCAAGCGAAGCAATTTTATCAATGTGAAGCGGTTCTGAGTTCATCACGTTAATAATTTTTTCCTCGAAAAGGGTGATATCTATTTGCTGTTTCGGAATGTTTTTTCCAAGCACAGGTTTCAACTTAATTTCCAGTTCACTTATAACATCATCTGCCGAAGTAATTAATTTAGCTTCCCCTTTTTGAATCAATAGATTGGTTCCATCAGATTGTTTCACTCCAACATTTCCGGGCAGCGCAAAAACTTCTCTGTTCTGATCAAGTGCAAGTGCAGCAGTTTGCATTGCACCACCCTGGATTCCCGTTTCGATTACCACAACGCCCAAACTTAATCCTGAGATAATTCTGTTCCTTCTAGGAAAATTTTGTGCGTCTGGTTTTGTGCCGAGAGAAAATTCACTTATTACAGCTCCATTTTCAGAAATCTTTTCAAACAATTTCTTGTTTTCTGCAGGATAGATAATATCGAGTCCGCTTCCGATAATTGCAATTGTTCTTCCGCCAGATTTAACTGCAGCATTGTGTGCAATTGAATCGATACCTCTTGCCATTCCGCTGATTATAGTAATTCCTTGTTTGGAAAGTTCCATTGAAATCTTTTCTGTGTGCACTTTACCATAATTGGTTGGTTGTCTTGTTCCTACAATAGCAATGGAGTATTGATCACTTTCTGTAAGATCACCTAGAATGTAAAAAAGAATAGGAGGGTCATAAATCTTTTTCAGGATTGACGGATATTCCTGATCCCAGATAGTAACGATTTTACCGCCGAGTTTTTCTAGCTTCTTTAATTCTTTCTCTGTGAATTTTTCTGAGTCAACTCTTTCTTGCGAAGCTTTACGGATTCTTTTTGCGAGATTGGTGCTGATTCCTTCAACATTCATTAAGGATTGATAATCTGCTGAAAGAATATTTTTTGTATTTCTAAATTTTGCGAGAAGATTACGGAATTTACCGGGACCGATACCGTCAATCGATAAAAGTAAAAACAGATCAGTTAACTGTTCAAAACTTAGTTTACTCACTTTAAAGATGTTTTATTTTTTTGAAGTGTACTTTTCGTTCACATCGATTGAATCGACAACTGCAACAACAATCGAATGGACCGGAGCGTTTTTATGTCCGAGAATCTGCTGGACAGCTTTTCCTTCCTGAACCAGTAAAACAGTGTCACCGATTCCTGCATTAGCAACATCGATGGCAACAACATCATTATTACCAATGAAATTGTTTTTCAAATCGACAGGATGAACGAGCAATAATTTCTGTCCGACCAGATTGGAATTTTTCTGAGTTGAAACCAGGTTTCCCTTAACTTTTGCCAGGATCATTTTCGCTATCCTGCCTGTCCATCTGGGGAACTTGTTCCTTGTCTGATTTCTTTCTTAAAAAAATTGATAAAGGGAAAATGATAACGTATGCTATAAAAAGTAATATTGGCGAAATAACCAAAGAGGAGAAACTATCCCACGGTCCGATAGTCATAAAATAAAATCCAACAATCGTAACTATCAAACCTAAGACTAGCAGGTAATAATTCTTTTTCTCCCAATAAATATTGAATGGGGAAACAGAAGCTTTCTTTATTTGCTTGACAGTTTTCTTTCTGATTTTGGTTGCCATAATTACTCCTAAAAAAAATAAAAAGCCCAGCGATGGGGGACCACTGGGCTCGACTCTGTTACATCAAAGGGCAGGGGAGAACCCTTTGAAAGAGTCAGTTGAAATATAAAAATGATAAGTGCTATTTGTCAAGTATTTCTTATTTACTTATCTGGTATACAATTTTTCTGATTGTATCGAACTGCAGATAAGGATACTCTTCCCTGATTGCATCTATTGCATCGCCGGCACTTACCTTACCAGCCCTCAGGCTCTTGAATTTTTTACGAATCTGATAATCACGAACCGCTTTCTCATCAATTAGACCGTGAGCTTCCAATAACTCAAAGATCTCGTCACTAATTAACTCAGACAGAGGATTGTCAATTTTTGCTTTTATTTGGTTCATCTCAGCTTTCCTTTCTTTTTGTTAATGAATGTCTCTGCATTGTTACAGTATCGAACATTTAGAATAATTCCTCCGAGTTTTGTTCCTTTTAATTTAAAACTAAAAAACCGACCAGAGAAGTTCCCAAAAATCGGCGTAAATCTGCTACTCTGGTAATAAAAGTTCCTAAAAAATGTTTTTATTAAAAAAGTAGCAAATCGATCAATAAATTAAAATTTTCCTCAATTGTTGGTTCAAATATAAAAAAGAAAAATAAGAAATCAACAATTATTTTTTATCAAAATCGCAATAATTATAAAACATTAATGAGAAGCAAGGATGTAAAATACGCGAAAGGATTTCCTTGACATTGGAAATTATTTTGCTTTTGTTTTAATAGTAATTTTAGCAGATTATTTAGATAACTCAGATTACTCAATAAATTTTTTTTTTGGGGGGTTTTTTTGAAAAAAATATTTTACTCAATTTTGATCTCATTTCTCTTTCAACAATTTGTATTCTCACAAGAAGGCTGGTTTCAACAGAGTCCTTTTCCAACAGGTGAGATGTTGAATTCTGTCAAGTTTATCGAATTAACCGGCTGTGCAGTAGGTTATAATGGTACAATAGTAATAACTACAGATGGTGGAGAAACGTGGACAAAACAAGAGAGTGGGGTGAGCAGTACTTTAAATTCTATTTTTTTATATGATCAAAATGTTGGTTGGGCTGTTGGTGATGATGGTGTTGTTTTAAAGACGACTGATAGTGGTATTACTTGGTTAGATAAATCAACTAATTTTCTTAATAATTTAACTTCGGTTCATTTTACAGATAGCAATGTTGGTTATATAGTAGGTGAGAATGGTATTATTCTCAAGACAATTAATGGTGGTGATAATTGGATAAATCAAATGAGTAATACAAATTTTTGGCTATTCTCCGTTTATTTTATTGATCAAAATATAGGTTGGATTGTAGGAGATGATTATGGTCTTACAGGAATATTCCTTAAAACAACTGATGGCGGCACAAACTGGATAAATCAATCTGAGGGGATAACTACAGGATTATACTCGGTAAATTTTATTGATGAGTATAAAGGCTGGGTTGTTGGATATGCTGATAGTATTTACATGACATCTGATGGTGGAACAAGTTGGATTAGTCAATCAAGCGGTACTTACTCCTCTTTAATATCGATTGATTTTACAGATCAGAACTATGGATCGATTGTAGGGAATAATGGAACTATCCTTATTACAACTGATGGAGGGCTCCAATGGATTAATTCTTTAAGCGGTACTTTTTATCATTTAACGTCTGTTAATTTTATAAATCAGAATTCTGGTTGGGCAGTAGGTGAACTTGGAACCATCCTTAATACTACGGATGGGGGATTAAGCTGGAAGAATCAGGTGAAAGGGACTCAAGACTATCTAAACTCTGTTTGTTTTGTGGATGAGAATATCGGATGGACAGTTGGTGGTGAAATTCACAAGACTACTGATGGCGGTACGAACTGGATTACTCAACTACATTATATAGGTTCACAGTTTAATTCTATACAATTCATTGATGAAAATTTTGGTTGGACCGTAGGTGATAATGGAATAATCCTCAAGACGACCAATGGCGGTACTAATTGGATAGAACAGGCAAGAGATTCTTCCTATGGCTTGCTGAATGTAATTTTTTCTGATCAGAATAATGGCTGGGCTACAGGTATTTATTATTTGAGTGGTTCTACTCATATAGTGCTGAAAACCACCGATGGAGGAACAAGTTGGATAGAGCAAGATGTAGGAATTGAGGAGCTAATATGGTCAATTTATTTTGTGGATCAATATACAGGATGGCTTGTTGGTGAAAACGGTACTATTTTAAAGACAACTGACGGTGGTGATAATTGGACTTCTCAATCTAGTGGTACTTCTGATTTTTTAATTTCTGTGCATTTTGTTAACATTAATATGGGGTGGATTCTGGGAGAAAATAATACAATTCTTAATACAACTGATGGTGGTGATAGCTGGGCAGTTCAGTCATATTTCGGGTTTCAATTATATGACATATATTTTGTGGATCAATATAACGGCTGGATATCCGGTTTTGGAGGGCAAATTCTTAGAACGTCAGATGGTGGAATTAACTGGGCGAACCAATCAAGCGGTGTAGACAATTTTTTATCCTCAATTTATTTTATAGATTCAACTACAGGATGGACTGTGGGTGAGCAAGGAATAATACTTCATACCACTGATGGTGGAGGTATCACATTTAATGAAGATAACGAAATAAAAATACCAACCGAGCTTAGTTTATCCCAAAACTACCCCAACCCATTCAACCCAACTACAATAATTACTTATGAAATCCCAAAGACAGAATTTGTTACACTTAAAGTTTATGACATTCTCGGTAGAGAAGTTGCAACTTTAGTTAACGAAGAAAAACCAGCAAGCAGCTATGAAGTTCAGTTCAATGCAAGCGGACTGACAAGTGGAATCTATTTCTACCAGTTAAATACCGGTAATAATTCTGAAACAAAAAAGATGATTCTCCTCAAATAAATATAAGTTCAATTATGAAAAAAATGATCGTTTCTTTCTTAGTTTTATTTCTTTTGGTAATAACTTCATACGCACAAGAGGGTTGGTTGTTTCAAAATTCACAATCTACTAATTACCTATGGTCTGTCCAATTCACAGACGATTTAACAGGATGGGTTGTTGGGGAAGATAACACTATACTTAAAACCACTGACGCTGGAAATAGTTGGATAAATCAACAAGTAGCTGCGAATATTTTTTTAAAAGATGTACATTTCATTGAAAATAGTTATGGCTGGATTGTAGGTACCGAAGGAACATTTCCGAATGACACAGCAATTATTCTAAGAACGACAAACGAAGGTGTAAATTGGACAAAGAATTTGATTGGTGATAGTCTTATGTTGGAATCCGTTTACTTTGTAAGTCAAAATACTGGATGGGTTGTTGGTACTTTTGGACTAGAATGGCCAGATATTTTCGGAATAATTTTAAAAACGACAGATGGAGGTTCAACTTGGGTAAAAAATTACAATAGTGATACAACTTCAGAATTTTTTGATATCTATTTTTTGGATCAGAACACAGGGTGGGTTGTTGGTAGAGATGGAAAGATTCTTAAAACTACAGATAGTGGCACAAACTGGACAGATCACTCAATTTCCGCACACGCTTTAAAATCAATATTTTTTATTGATCAAAATGACGGGTGGGCAGTTGGTGGATTTGGTGGACTAGGTCTATTAGCCAAGACAACAAATGGAGGAATAGACTGGTCTATACAGACTCTTGCAAATACTGCATGGTTGCAATCAGTCTATTTTGTGGATGAAAAAATAGGTTGGGCAGTAGGTAATGTTGGAATAATATTAAATTCTGTTGATGGAGGTATCAATTGGACATTCCAACAAAGTGGAACCTATTCGTGGTTATATTCAGTTTGGTTTGTAGATGAATTAAATGGTTGGGCAGTTGGTAGAGCAGGTACAATATTGCATACTTCGGATGGTGGTGTAAGTTTTATTGGAATTGATGAAAATAAATTATCAAAAGATTATTCATTGTCTCAAAACTTCCCCAACCCATTCAACCCATCGACGACAATTGCTTATCAAATTCCACAAACAGGATTTGTTACACTGAAAGTGTATGACATTCTTGGAAGAGAAGTTGCAACAATAGTTAACGAAGAAAAACCGGCGGGTAGTTATGAGGTTGAATTTAATCCAGCATTAAGTATCAAGAATCCAGCATCTGGGATTTATTTCTATCAGCTTCAAGCGGGTAATTACTCTGAAACAAAGAAAATGATTTTGCTACAATAATATTATGAGTCATCGAAAAGCCTGAGCTTAATAAACAAAAGGAAATTAAATCCCCTACATTTTTACAATTCTTAAACTATCGTTAGAAAAAGCTGATAGCGACATCTAATAATGTTGCTATAACAATTATAAAAACAGTAACTTTGGACGTTTTTTATAATAATTCATCACAAAACCGAAAATCAATGGATACAAAAGAGACTCAAGCAAATATTCCCGGCAATGGCGATTATAAAGTTGGTCATTCCTTAATTGAATTCCTGGTAGTTTTAGTTAAATACAGATGGTTTTTGATTTTATTCATCTTAATTATTACGGCTGGAGCCACAACGTATGCGCTATTGGCTACTAAGTGGTATAAATCTTCCGCTTCTGTTCTACCAGCAGAGAAAACCGACTTTCTTGGATCAATAGGAGGGCTCTCATCCATAGTAAAAAGTTTTTCTCCTAGCAAAGGTTTAGCGGCTTTAACCGGAACTTCAGAAACAGATCGTTATATAGCAATTTTAAAAAGTGCAACATTAACAGATGATGTTATAAAAAGATTCAAGATCATAGAAGAATATGAAATGGAGGATGCGTATTACGAAAATGTTGTAAAGGCTTTTAATAATAATCTGGAAATAGATGTTGCTGATGAAGGTAATTTGGTTGTTACTGTTTACGACAAAGATCCGCAAAAAGCCGCAGACATTGCAAATTACATGATAGCTAAGCTGAATGAAATGAATACTGAGTTGAGTGTGACGAATGCAAAAGCAAATCGTGAATTTATCGAGAAAAGGTATAATGAAAATATTACTTTAATTGATTCGCTTGAAAATCAGATGAAAAACTTTCTCGAAAAATATGGAGTGATTGCAGTTCCCGAACAGCTTGAAGCAACTGTAAATGCAATGGCTGATATTTACGCTCAGCTTGCGCAGAAGGAGATCGAGTTGAATGTAATGAAACGAACATACGGCAAAGACAGTCCTTTGACTATGAAAGCGGAGATTGCATTAGAAGAAACTAAAAGAAAAATCGAGATGATAATTTCCGGGCAAGGGCTATCAGAAGATGGAGTTAATTTATTAATCCCGTTTAAAAAAGCACCGGGATTAGGTTATAAATACTTCAAAATTTACCGGGACCTGGAAATTCAATATAAGATACTTGAGTTGGTTCAGCCTATGTATGAGCAAGCCAAGGTTGAAGAATTTCGAAACACGCCTTCGGTTTTAATTTTGGACTATGCTGGACCAGCTGATAGAAAGGCTCGTCCTAAAGGTTCCCTTTATTTTGTAATATCATTTTTTGCTTCAACATTCTTTGGTTTGTTAATAGTCTTTTCTCTGGAAGGATTGAAGAAAATAAAATCGATTGCACCGGATCAATATGAGTATATGAAATCCTCTCTAAGATTTCGAAAGAAAATTTAAAGCATATAATCTGATTAATTATGCCCGTTATTAGTTTTGTATGCCTTTTAGCTTTCTCATTAATCCTGATTGTTGCTTTTAAAAAAAAAGCAGACTTACTTTCCCCCGGAAGAGTCTTTCTCCTTTTATGGTTACTGATTTTTGGATTAGTGGAATTAAAATTTAGCAGACTCCAATCCGAATGGGAATTGTTCGATTGGGTAATGGTATTATTAAGCTTACTAACTTTCCTGATTGGGATTTACATTTCCTATATAATAAATTTAGATAAACCCTTCCTCCCGGTATCGGCAATAAGATTGAAGTTTAGAGAATTAGAAATAAATGAACCAAGACTATTCTATTTTATTATTGTTTATTTTTTACTCTGTTTGGCTAGTTTTATAGCTGAGTGGCAGATTGAGGGATACATCCCTCTATTTACTTCCAGGCCTGATTCTGCCAGGGTAATGTTTGGTGTATACGGTCTTCATTATATTGTCAGCAGCATTAATGTTGTGCTATTCTTAATAATCCAATACTTCATTTTCGTAAAATCAAATTTTACTAAAAAATCTGTTCTGGTTTTAATTTTTATTTTGTCACTTGGAAATTATATTCTATTCGTTCAACGCTTTGGTTTATTTATTTTGTTTATGATGGCATTTTGTCTGTACTATTATTCCGGTAAGAAGATTAGAATCAGAACATTAATTTTATTTTTCGCTGCTCTTTCAGGTTTAATAATCGGAATTCAATCAATCAGAGCTACTCAATTATTCTCAACTTACATATATGTGAACTCAGAGATGAAATTTTCTCCGAAGTATTTGGATTTTACGCTTCCTTATATGTATTTGAGTATGAACATTGAAAATTTTGTAAAATATTATTCCCACATTCAGAATCATTCGTTTGGTTTCTTCACTTTTGAATATTTAATTGAAGCATCGACAATAAGAAAATGGTTTATAGATTATTACAACTTCAATAGGATTGAAAATTATATCGGTGGATATAATACTTACCCATTTTTCTGGACATACTATCTTGACTTTGGTATTGCTGGATTAGCATTAATGCCATTTATAATTGGATTCATCTTTTCAGAGATTTATTACTTCTTCCATAGAAATCCTACTTTAGTAATGTTAGCTCTGGTCTCAATTGTATTCGCAGTAATTATGATTTCTTTTAACTCCGATGCATTGTCAAGGTTGGATACTGTATTACCATTTACTGTAATAGTATTGGCTCAATTTATATTTATAAAAAAAAGTAAGGTGCTTCAAGAATGAATCTGTCAAATATTTGCAGAGTATGTGCAAGTAGCAATACACAAACTGTTTTCAAGAATTATCCTGGTTATGTAGAAGGAAGTGTTTTTAATATTTTCAAATGCAATGATTGTGACTGTCATTTTGTACTAATAGAAGAATCGACAAAAAGAATATATGATATTATTTATTCGTCAATAAATTCAGCTGGTTATGATAGATATTATCTTTATGCGGCTTTGGTAAAAGTTGTAGATGATCCATTAAAATTTTTAGCTTGCCTTGAATCAACATACTACCCAGTTTATAACTATCTAAAGAATAAAAGCAAGTTAAATATACTTGAAGTAGGATGTAGTTATGGATATTTAAGCTATGCTATTAAAAAAAGACAATTTCATATAAAAGCTATTGATATTGCTTCTACTCCAATAAAATTTGCCAGAGAAAATTTTGGAGATTTTTTTTACAATGCTGATATAAAAGAATATGCAAAACGATACAATGAGAAGTTTGATTTAATTATTGCGACAGAAGTGATAGAGCATCTTGAAAATCCGTTCGAATTTTTAAAAGATTGCAAAAAAATATTAAACCAGGATGGTAAAATTCTTCTTACAACACCAAATAAAGATTACTCAAAGTCTGATTCTATTTGGCAGACTGATCTGCCACCGGTTCACTTAATCTGGTTCAGTAAGAGAGGAATTCACGCTCTTGCAGAAAAACTTGGGTTCAAAGTATCTTTTGAAGATTTTTCAAAGCATTACCCTAAATTTGATAACAAACTATACAAATATTTTAGTAATCTTAAAGAAGAATTACAAAAACCGGCTCTGACAAAGAGTGGATTCCCTATAATCAAATTAGAGTCACGTTTAAAGAAACTTTCTCTATTTGTATTTAATAGGCTACCCTTCATTCGCTTTCCGTCAAATCTCATTTATAACACAATGAATGGTGATGAAAATACTCTGGGGATATTGCTAGAATAATTTGAATACAAATTAATGAATATGCTCTCACTTATAACTAAACTATGCAATTGCCTAAATCAAATCTAAATCCTATGAGAAATTAATGTATGGTGGAAAAACTATAGCAAAAAATTCCATATATAATTTAATAGGTTACAGCGTTCCAATAATTACTGCTTTAATATTTATCCCTATACTAATAAATGGATTAGGCGAAGAAAAATTTGGTTTGTTAAATTTAGCCTGGATGATAATAGGCTACTTTAGCTTTTTTGATTTCGGTATTGGTAAGGCTCTAACTAAAATTACAGCTGAGAAAATCGGTTCAAATCAAAATGATCAAATTCCAGTGATTTTCTGGACATCTTTGCTATCGATGTTGATTGTTAGTGTGATGGTAGCAATTTGTTTAATCTTTTTTGTTCCCTCCATTACAGAGCTTTTCAATATAAGTGATGCTGTCAAACCTGAAGCACTTGATACATTTTATATTTTAGTTGTTGCGATTCCAATTGTATCAACTACAGCTGGTCTTCGAGGGGTTTTAGAAGCTTATCTTCAATTCGGGATAATTAATGTAATTAGAATTCTACTAGGCATTTTTACTTTCCTAGGCCCTGTCGCCTGTTTATTATTTACAAATAGTCTATTCTGGATGGTAGTAGTCCTGATTATAGTTAGAATAATTCTTTGGCTTTGGTACCTATTACTTTGCACAAAAATCAACCCTGAAATAAAAATTCAAATCAAAATAAACTTCAATATAATCCGCCCGGTAATTAAATTCAGTGCTTGGACCAGTTTGGTGAATGTTATCGGTCCTATAATTCTGTATTCAGATAGATTTCTCATAGGTGTTTTAATTTCTGCTTCAGCGATTACCTACTATGCTGTCTCGTATGAAACCGTCTCAAAATTGTTATTAATTTCAAGTGCATTAGTAAGTGTTTTATTCCCGATTTTTTCATCGAGCTATATAAATAACCCGGAAGAGTCAAAAAAAATATTTTTAAGAGGAATTAAGTTTATTTTTTTAATACTATATCCTTTCATAGTAATAATAGTTACATTTGCTTATAATGGAATAGAACTGTGGTTGGGTAAAAATTATGCGGACAATAGTTCTACGATTCTGCAATTTTTAAGTATTGGTATACTTTTTAATAGTCTTTCTTCAATCCCAAATAATTTTTTCCAGGGTACTGGAAACCCGAAAATTCCCGCATTAATAGCTCTAGTAGAATTTCCTTTTTATATAACCGCACTATGGTTTGCGATTAACTATTGGGGGATTGTTGGCGCATCGATCACTTATATGGTTGCAGCTGCAACGGATGCTGTGATAATGTATTCCGTTGCAAAAAAGAATTTCAAAATAACATTTGGGTCAAAGTTTTATCTTTTGGTCTTTTTTCTAATGATAATAATCTTATTTATACCATTCTTCATTAATTCTCTACAATATAAGATTATTTTTGCTCTTATAATTCTCTCGTCATTTATCATACTGGGTTGGAAATATTTTCTTACCGAGGATGAAAGACTTTTCTTTAAATCAAGGTTTAAAAATGTTTAACAGATGTAAGTCTTGGATATTATAGGAATAAATTAAGATATTAAATGGTAAGGATAGCAGCAGTAGTAATTTTGTTTAATCCGGATAAAAATATTCTGGATAATATTAATTCATACATTAACCAGGTTGAAAAAGTTATTATTGTTGACAATTCTGAATTTTCAAACGAAGGTTTTCTAACAAATGCTTCTTTTAAAAACTTTGAATATATTTTTAATAATTCTAATATAGGTGTTGCTGGTGCATTAAATATAGGTGCCCAAAAGGCTATAGATCAAGGTTTTGATTTCTTATTAACGATGGATCAGGATAGCAAGGCAGATGATGGAATGGTTAATGAACTTTTAAATTTAATTCAGTCTTCAGATAGGATAGGGATTGTTTCTGCTGAACATTTTGATAAAGATATTCAGTATCAGCCTAAGCCAGAGAATTTATATAATAAAAATGTGCTCTCAACTATTACCAGTGGAAAT
The DNA here is from genome assembly GCA_016716565.1 of bacterium. Taxonomy (NCBI): domain Bacteria; species bacterium. The sequence goes on along the minus strand of JADJWC010000002.1, from coordinate 636,038 downwards.
CTTCTTTGTCTGAATGCGTATAAAAATGTAGGCGGTTTTCTGAATCAATTATTTATTGATCATGTAGATCATGAGTATTGTTTGAGGCTGAATAAAAACAATTATAAAGTTATTAAAACCAACAAAGTTTTAGTATTTCACAAACTAGGTAATTCAAGTCGGAAAAAATTTTTTCGGTGGATATTCTATCCCAGTAATCATTCTCCCTTGAGATTATATTACCGCACCCGCAACCGTCTTTTTGTGGATAACTTATACAGAAAATCATTTCCCGAATATATAAAAAGAGACAGGAGAAATTTTATAAGAGAGTTATTTGAGATTATTGCTTTTGAAAGGAATGTTTGGGTAAAGATCAGGATGATTTTACTGGGTTATATTGATTATAAAAAAAACCATTTTGGAAAATATTTGAATGCAGATCATTAATCGAGACAATCTAAAGACGGTTTGTGGAGTAACTGTGTTGTTTAATCCAGAAAAAGCTGTCATTGAAAATATTAATAGCTACTTAGATCAAACTGATCATTTATATGTAATAGACAACTCAGAAAGTGTTTCAGATTTTGTAAAAGTATATTATGAAAAAAATAAGAAAGTAGAATATATTTTTAATAACAATAATATTGGAATAGCCGCAGCATTAAATATCGCTGCCCAAAAATCACTAGCACTCGGGTTTCAATATTTGCTTACTATGGATCAGGACAGTAAAGCTCCTTTAAATTTAGTAAGTTCTTGTGTTTCTATTTTTGAAGGAAGCAATAATGTAGGCCTAGTTACGCCAATACATGGAAATAAATACGGTACTCATATTAAACCTGTAGTTAGTAAAACTGAAAAAGTGACAATGGCCATGACTTCCGGAAATCTGATTTCCTTGGATGTTTATAAAAGGGTAGGTGGTTTTGATGAAGATTTTTTCCTTGATTACATGGATATTGAGTATTGTTTTAAATTGCATTTGCATCACTACGATTTGATTCGAATAAATGATTTAGTTCTTGATCATAATGAAGCAGACCTTACTGAGATTAGTATATTTAAGAAAAAAGTCCATCCGCACAACCATAAACCTTTTAGGTGGTATTATAAAACCAGAAATATGTTTCTGCTAAGAAAAAAATATAAAAATATTTTTCCGGAACTATTTAGTATTGAATTTAATTCATATTTACGGATGATAGCTCGACTGATTTTATTTGAAAAATATAAAATTCGGAAAATCAAAATGATTCTATTAGGGTGGTGGGATTATTTGAACAACAAAAAGGGAAAAAAATTCTAAAAAGCGATGTATATAATTACTATTTTTAATGTAATTCTAAGTTCCATAAATATTTTTACTGATATTATTTACACGGATTGATAGTAGAATGACAAAATTACTTTTGGTAAAGCAGTCTAAATATGATTTCTTTTTCATCTCATTATCAATACATTATTGAATTTTCATCTACAATAAACAGAAATGAATGTGAGTTGTGTTGATGAAGAGTAGCCCTATAAATGTTCTAATTGACGAAGGAAGATCTGCTGTTGGTAAACCGACAGGTATAGGCCTACAAGCAATAAATCTACATAAACATTTAAAAAAATATTGTAACTGTAAAATTTCCAATTACGAAGCATTGAAAATTCTACCCAAAGGAATAAGAAAATTCAGCATGGATGCCTTAAGGAATATTCTAGCTTTGTTTCAAAAATATGATATTGTTCATTATCAAGATAATTATGCAACTCTATTTAGTGGTAAAAGCAGAAGGATTGTCACAGTACACGACTTGGGAGTTTTTTTGTTTCCCGAAACAGTTCCATTTATTTATGTAAAATATAATCAGCATTCCATTAAAAAAGTCGCTCAAAGAGCAGATTGTATTATTACCCCTACAGAAGCTATTCGGAGAGAGTTTCTTGAAATGTTTCCAAGTACTAATCCTGCAAAAATTGTATTCTGCAATGATGGAATCAGAGATGTATTTTGGAATTATGAAGGTTCGAAAAAAGTACTTATAGATAAATTTAATATTCAACCATACACATATTTTTTCTTTCTCGGCAGTTTGTCTAGAAGAAAGAATCTAAAATTTACTTTAGAATCTTTTATAGAAGCGAAGAGTAAAAATCAAATTGATAAAAATACATTAATGGTTCTTGGTGGACAAAAATGGTGGGGCGCTGGTGATTTGAAACATTTATTGCGTGATGATTTAGGTATAAAAACACTGGGATATTTAAACGATCAGGATATTGTTACACTCTATAAATACAGCAAATCTTTTGTATTTCCATCATTATACGAAGGATTTGGAATGCCGATTATTGAAGCGATGAGTCAAAATACCCCGATTATTATCTCAAATATTCCTACAAGCAAGGAGTTAAACTCAAAGCATAATAATCAAATGTTTTGCTTCGAATTAGATGATAAAGCAAGCCTTATTGAAAAGTTTGCAGAACTGGATAAAAATCATTCTTTAATAAGAGAAAATCTGAATTACGGCGATATCTCAATTTATAATTTTGACAATATTGCCAGAGAGCACTTTAAGATTTATTGCAAAGTTTTGGAAGAAGCAATTTGATTATCAATTTAGTAACTAATATTTTCAGAAATATTTGACTATAGACATGCGAATCGGTATAGACGCCAGACTGTTAAGTGGAAATATGACTGGCATTTCAAGATATCTTTGGAATGTATTAAAATATATCCCTGAATTCGATAAAAAAAATAAATATTTTCTGTATTTACATGATGAAGTAGTCCTAAAAAATAGCTTTTACAATTATGTAAATGTTCCTAAAAGCAAACTTCCTAAGCAGGTTTATTCTCATTATTGGTTAAACTTTGTTTTGCCGAAATCATTAGAAAAAAATAAAATTGATTTATTTTTTACTCCATACGTTTTAGTTCCAGTTAAAAAATCACTTCGCAAAAATGTAATTGTCATTCACGATGTTATGACAAAGGCCTGCCCTCAGTTTTTTACAGCTTATTATAAAAAGTATATGAACGTTATTGTTCCGCAGTCAATAAAAAGAGCAGATGCTATTGTAACGGTTTCCCAATCGGCAAAAAATGACATAGTTAAATTTTATGATGTTCATCCTGACAAAATTACAGTTACGCACATATGGACAGATGAAAAATATAAACCAATGCAGTTGAATAGAGAAGAAACAGAATTAGTCAAAAAGAAATACAATCTTCCGGAGAAGTTTATTTTATATGTTGGGGCAATTGAAGAAAGAAAAAATATATCAGGGATATTAAAAGTCTCTGATATATTAAAATCTAGAAACGAAGAAATAAAAATAGTCTTGGTGGGAAATAAGGGATTCGGATTCGAAAAATTGTCTGAAGAGATGAAGCAAAGGAATGACAGAATTATTCACATCGACTATATTTCAGAAGAAGATTTACCTTCTATATATAATTTAGCTGAGATATTTCTATTCCCATCTTTCTATGAGGGATTTGGTCTACCTCCGCTCGAAGCAATGAAATGTGGATTACCCGTTTTAGCCGGGAAAAATTCTGCGCTTGTTGAGGTAGTTAATGAAGGCGGGCAGTTGATTGATTCCGACGATTATGATTCTTTTGCGGACAGCATAATTTTATTAAATGATAATAATTTTTATGAGGAGATGAAACATAAGGCTCTCAAGCAAGCTGAAAAGTTTAGAGCAGAAAATGAAATTGTAAAACTTATCAATTTATTTAATTCTTTAGGCATTGTCTGATAATAGGTGTTGATTTAATGTATTGTGTTTATATCAAATAAAAGTAACTTGTCTTTAACTATTTACCATAGTAACTTCTGATCAGAAAATTTTGCAAATATCAATTAATTGTAATTTCCTATATAAGATATTTGTTAATAATTAAAACTAAGTGAGGTTTTTAATCTATGAATATTGCCTTCATAAATCCCCCGTTTTTCCCTAAATATTCAAGGGGATCGAGAAGTCCTGCTGTAACCAAAAGTGGAACAGTTTACTATCCCATTTGGTTAGCTCTCGCTGCAGGAGTAGCGGAAAAAAATGGTCATAAAATTACGCTTATAGACGTACCTGCTGAAGACATCTCAGTTGAAGAAACGATGAACCGGCTCTCCCAATTTAATCCACGGATGGCCGTAATCGAAACAAGTACAGGAAGTATTAGCAGCGATATAAGGTTTGCAGAAGAAGTAAAAAAGAAATTTGATAACGTATTTATATGTTTAGTTGGCAACCATGTTACTGCAGTCGATAAAGAGACTCTAAATAGCTCAAGCTTAATAGATGCGATTGCCAGAAATGAATACGAAGCGACAATTGTTGAATTGGCCGAAAGACTTGAAAAAAATGAAAATCTGGACAGTGTTCTTTCGCTAACATGGAGAAATGGAAATGAAATTGTTGCAAATGCGCATCGTCCTGCATTAACACAGGAAGATCTGGATGCGATGCCGTTCGCAAGTGAAATATTTAAAAGATTTTGTAATCCTCGTGACTACTTCTTCGCAGCTGGCCGCTATCCGCAGATGATGGTTTATACCGGAAGAGGATGTCCGTACCTTTGCACCTGGTGCGTGTATCCACAAAATTTTTACGGACATACATATCGTCATCGCTCTCCTAAGAGTATCGCTGCAGAATTTAAATACATCGAAGAAAATTTTCCTGAAGTAGTGGAAATAACAATTGAAGATGATACGTATACAGTATTTAAAAAACATACGATTGAAGTCTGTAAGCTTCTTATTGAACAAAAGAACAAACTAACCTGGACTTGTAATGTAAGAGCCGATCTTGATGAAGAAACAATGCGCTGGATGAAAAAAGCCGGCTGTCGTCTGGTGATAGTAGGATTTGAAAGTGGTTCAAATGAAATCTTGAAGTTGATGAAAAAAGGTGTTCGGGTTGAGCAATTCACTGCTGCTGAGAATGCAAGAAAAGTTGGATTGTTAATTCATGCCTGTTATATGATGGGGAATAGAGGTGAAACTTTACAAACGATGAACGAAACTCTTACCTTAGCCAAGAGACTTAATACTGATACTGCTCAATTCTTTCCACTGATGTTGTATCCTGGAACCGAGGCTTACGACTGGGCAAAGAAAGAAGGATTAATTACTGCAAAAACATGGGATGATTGGTTAACTCCGAATGGATTGCACAATACAGTTGTTGGAACCCACGATCTTTCAGCTCAAGAAATTGTCGATTTCTGTAATTATGCAAGAAGAGAATATTACTTAAGGCCTGCATATTTCTCAATGAAAGCGAAAAACATAATCAGACATCCATCAGAACTTAAAAGAACATTAAAAGCTTTTCTCACTTTTTACAAGCACCTTTTTAGTAGAGAGTCCAAAGCCAACACAGATAAGTTTAAGACTCGATTATCATACGACAAAGATGTAACAACTGAAATAGATGAGGAAAAAGGTTTGAATAATGTTGTTAAAAAATCTTCTGAGGCCACAGTAATTCAGAAAGAACCTGTATTATAGATTTCTGTAAATAAAGAATCTTAATTCTGACAAGTTCAGTAAGCTTTCAAATTCATACTAGATTTGGATGACTTTCTTTCCTCATTGCAGTTATCATTACAGTGCCAATCAAAATTTAAAATTGATTTATATATTTAGCCTTACTATTTATAATATTTATTGATACAAGTGGAACTTTACATTGCGGCCATATTTTGGTTTGCTGTCTTACTCCTTCTTTATGCATATCTGTTCTATCCTTTTTCGCTTAGGATATTTAATCTTTTTAAATCCAGAACATCTGCTTCGGATCAAGATAATTTACCGTCAATTTCAATTTTAATCGCAGCCTACAATGAAGAAAAAGTTATAGCTGAGAGGATAGAGAATATTAAGAACCTCAACTATGATTTTAGCAAGCTGGAATTGATCATTGGATCAGATTGTTCTTCAGATCGAACAAGTGAGATAGTACAGAGTAAGAGCGAAGACTATAGCTGGTTGAAATGTGTAAATTTTGAGCAGCGAAGAGGAAAAGCTGCCGTGCTAAATGATCTGTGTAAAACAGCTAAGAATGATATACTTGTTTTTAGTGACGCCAATACTAAATTTCACAAAGATGCGCTTGTTAAGTTAGTATCTGAATTTGCTGATCAAAAAGTGGGTGGTGTGTGCGGCCGTTTGGTTTTGGAAGAGCCCGCAGATGATTTCGATAAAACCAACCGGGAAAGATTGTATTGGCAGTATGAAACGCAGCTAAAAAAACTTGAAGGTAATCTGGGTACACTCATCGCAGCAAACGGTGGTATTTATGCGATAAGGAAAAAACTGTTCACTGAATTTCCAGTTCAAGTTGCTATAACTGATGATTTGTTTCAGACGTTAGCCGTACTTCAACAGGGTTTTCAGTTTTTATACAGATATGATGCTATAGCAGTTGAGGAGGTATCGAAAGAAATTATAACCGAATTCAGAAGAAAAGTCCGGTTCGCAACGACAAATTTTCAAACTCTGAAATATTTCGGGGTCTTCTCATCCCTAAAAAGATACTTTTATCGTATGCTTTTTTTTCACACAAAGTGATACGCTGGTTCGTACCTCTGCTTATGATATTTTTGCTGATTACAAATGCTTTGTTAATCGACTATCAATATTTTTATAAAATCATTTTCTATTTTCAAATCGGATTTTATGTATCTGCTCTAGTGGGATTTATTCTTAATAAATTGAAAATTAATATTTCAGTATTTAGTATCATCTACTATTATGTATTCACTAACCTGGCATTGCTTATTGGACTATATAAATTTCTGATGAGGAAGCAGGTATATATTTGGAACTCAACCCCAAGATAGAATATGATAAAATCCCTATTTAATTCCATCTGCAACCATTTAACCTAACCCATGCAGCCAACCTCCAAAGTGACCAGTAACGTCACTGCAATATTTCTCGGTAGGGGAGCAGAGATGCTCATTACTCTTGTTTCGGTTACACTGATTGCACGTAATCTCGGTGTTGAGCAGTATGGTTTGTTCTCCTCGATTGTTGCATTGACTGTTTTGGTTTCTAAGTTTATCGATATAGGTTTTGGCCCGATTGTTTTCAGGGAAACTTCAAAGAAAGATTCAACTTCTGACTTACTTAACACGGCATTTAGTCTGCGAATAATTTTACTTCTGGGATTATTTCTCGTTTACAATACTTTTGCTCTCATTACAAAACTTGACCATCGGGAGTTGTTACTCTCCAATATTCTTTTCCTGAACATTATCTTCTCTTCAAAATACATGAACTTCCGTGAATTACTGGAAGTCTTGTTCAAGGTGAATCTGAATATGTTCAGTGTAATGTTGTTCAATACCATCGATAGTATTGCATTGCTAATATTTGTTTTTTTGATGCCTTATATTGGTGGAGGACTTGAATATTTAGTAATAGTTTATGTTATTGCAAACGTGCCGGGATTTCTGCTTCTCGTAATTTCTCTTCGGAAGAAATATCACTATAAGTTTAGTTTTTCTTTCCAGCAGGGAGTCTGGCTGATTAAGGAAGCTTTTCCACTATTTGGAACCGTTATACTCACAACCGCATTCCAGCAGCTTGATGTTTTGCTGTTACGGAGTCTCGATTCTGAGTATTCAGTTGGATTGTATTCAGCAGCTTTGCGTCTAACAGTTCCGTTAGGAATAATTCCTCAGGCTTTGATCACTACAATTTTTCCATTGATTGTACGCGGAAGAGAAACCGGAAGTGCAAGCACAATGCCAGCGACAAGACTTGTTTACAAAATTTTATTTCTTTTTTCTTTTTCGATTTCATTTATAATTACTTTCAAAGCGGAATATATCATCAAGCTGATATTCGGCGGCGAATACTCTGATGCATACTTACCGATGACGATTTTATTCTGGTCGATATTGTTTACTTACTTCAATACATTTACTTTGAACTTACTGACGGTTTACAACAAACAAAAGTATAACTTCTTTGCCACGATGCTTATAGTTGCTGTTCAGATATTACTGGTAATTATTTTGACTCCGATATACTCTTATTCAGGTGTGGCAATTGCACGTGTAGCTGCCGGAGCCGCAGGAACAATATTCTTCATTTTTATTTTGAGGGGAATCGGAATTGAGTTCAATTTCTTTTCAATCCGGGTCGTAAAATGGCTGGTCCCACTCGTCACAGGAGTTTTACTGTTGTCGTTAGTTCCTTTTTACGCATACTTGCCTCTGACTTTAATTCTGACACTGATTCTTACAATTAAAATAAAATATTTTTCTGACGAGGAAGTTAATCTTCTGCTCAGAGCAATCAATTATGATTCATGGAAGAGCAAGTTCAAAAATTAGAAATAGATGTTTCGATAATTATAATTAATTACTATTCGACTGAATTACTTGAAGGTTGTCTCGATTCAATTTTTAAGTATATGAATAAAATCAACTCTGAGATAATTATTGTTGATAATGGCTCGGTTGCAGGTGATCTTGAAAATCTTTTATCGAAATATTCCGGGGTAAAATTAGTAACGAATCAATCAAACAAAGGTTTTGGTGCTGCAAATAACCAGGGAGCAGAACTCGCAAAAGGAAAGTATTTATTGTTTCTGAATAATGATACAATAATTCAGGAAAATTCAATTAAGAAAGTCTTTGATTATGCAAATTCAATTTCTGGTGAAAATATTATCGGTTGCCGACTTTTAAATGAAGATGGCTCTATTCAGAAATCCGTATTTGATTTTCCCACATTAGTCAATGTATTCACTTCCAACTTTTTTTTGTATTTACTCTTCCCGAAATCAAAACATTTCAACAAATATCATCTGATAAATAAAGGAATTAACAGTATCACTGACGTTGAGGTTGTAACAGGTGCATTTCTTTTTATAACAAAAAATATTTTCAAAAAACTGGGCGGCTTCGATGAAAGATTTTTCTTTTATATGGATGAAACAGATTTATGTTATCGGCACAAACAGAATAAAGAGAAAGTAATTTACTATCCTGAAACTTCAGTTATTCACCTGAAAGGAAAATCAGCGAAAGGTGAATCCTGGTTTAAGAATAAATATCAGTCAATCTCTACAATTAAATTTTTTCAAAAGCATTTTTCCACAATGAAATTTATTCTGGCGATATTTTTTCATTATTCGGGATTAATGCTCCGCATTCCGATTTTTTTAATCGGTGGAATCTTATTGATGAAAAAGGATTTAGTGAAAAGAAGTTTCTACTATCTCCGAATAATTTTTATATATCCGGCTAACGAGTTTAAAAGTTGAGCATTACTGCAGTGCAAAGAAGTAAAAATATTCTGATGATATCGCAGGCTTTATTTCCGCCTGATATCAGATTGGAAAAAGAAATAAAAAGCTTATCTGAGGCTGGTTATAATGTTTTGGTAGTTTGTAATCAATACGATAAAAATCTAAAACTGGATTTTAAGTATTGTAAAATAAACCGAGTCAATGCTTTATTCAATTCGATAAAACTAAATCGCATCATTAATTTCCCGATCTTTTTTAATCCACGTTACCTGATTAAAATTTTTACTTCTGTCATCCGCTTTAAACCTGGATTCATTCATGCTCATGATTTACCAATGGTACCTCTGGCCTTGTTTTTCGGAAAGTTGTTCGGACTTCCTGTAATTTTTGATATGCACGAAAATTATCCCGAAGCGTTGAAGGCTTTTGGTAAAACAGGATTGATAAATTTTCTTTTTAAAAATTATAATGCAGCAATGTGGCTTGAAAAATTCTGCATCAAATATTCTGACGCAATTATTACTGTTGTGCAGGAAAACTCCGATCGACTTGTTAAGCAAGGTGTTTCACCAAAGAAAATTTATCTGGTTTCCAACACTGTTGATCTCGAAACTTTTGCCAGAGAGCCAATCGATGAAAGAATTATTGAAAAGTACGGAAATGATATTATTCTGCTTTATGCGGGATATGTTACACCGGAAAGAGGTCTGGATGTAGTTGTTAGAGGTATGAGTTTTCTGAAAGAGAATATTCCAAATGCAAAACTCCTGATTGTTGGGAATGGAATAACTGTTCCATCATTAAAAAAGATTTCTGAAGAACTTGTACTCAATAATTACGTTGAATTTATAGAATGGCCCGGTCATGATAAACTCGCATCATATTTCAGCACGACGAAGATTTTTGTCAGTCCGCAGCCGGAGTGTGAATTCTGGAATACAACAATTCCGCACAAACTGTTTGAGTATATGTCCAAGTCAAAACCAGTTCTTGCTGCTGATTCAAAAGCGATAAAAAGAGTAATTGAAGAAAGCAAATGTGGCTTGATTTACCAAACAGGAAATGCAGAAAGTTTTGCTGAAAAAGCAGTTGAAATTTTATCATCAGATATTCCATTTGGTCAGAATGGAGTGAACGCCGTTCAGGAAAAGTATAATTGGGCAACTGATTCGAAAGAATTAATTAGACTCTATTCAGATTTTAGCCTGCGATAGGCATAGAAATTTGCAATTTTTTCTGTTTCAGAATACATATTTTTGAACTCCGGTTGTCCCGGATTAATTAGAATTAAATGCAGTCATTTTCAAGTAGAAACAGTGTGTCGTTGAAATAATATTTTTATGTCAGAAACATCTTCTAAAAAATTCAGGTTCTCAATTGTAATACCCACTTACAACGAACAGGATAATATCACAAATTGTCTGGATTCGATACTTAATCAAAATTATGATCGTAGTTTAATTGATATTGTGATTGTCGACGGTCATTCATCCGACAAAACCATTGAGAAAATAAAAGGTTATCAGGAAAGATTTCCCAGAATATCACTTCTTGAAAACCCGGTTAGAAAAACTCCGACTTCTTTAAACATCGGAATAAAAGAAGCTAAAGGAGAAATAATAATAATTCTTGGTGCACATGCCTCGATTGACAAAGATTTTATTTTCTATAACAATAAATACTTGAACGAGTATGATCTGAAAGTGACCGGTGGAACACAGATAAATCTTGGTTTCAACTTAACACAAAAGGCAATCGGCTGGGCAATGGAAAATCCGTTCGGGATTGGAAGTGCACCATATCGATGGAGCAGGAAGGAACAGTTTGTCGATACAGTTGTTTATGCTGCCTACAGAAGAGAGTTGTTTGATGAGATAGGATACTTTGAAGAAAATTTTTCCATTGCAGAAGATGCTGAATTAAATTGGAGAGTCAGGAAAGCCGGGCATAAAATATTTTTCTCGCCGAATATTAAAAGTTATTATCACCCGCGGAAAACTGTAAAAAAATTCATTCAGCAGATGTTCAGGTACGGAATTTTAAGAGTGCATATGTTCAAGAAACATAAATCGGCAGTTAAGATAACTCACATTGTTCCGCCTGCATTTGTACTTACGTTAATTTTACTTTTGATATTCACCTTGTTATCCATTTTATCACCAATATACCTGATAGTTGTTCTTGCTTTTTATTTTTTTATGAATCTCCTGAGTGTTTCAATTAAAGCAACAAAGGAGAATTATAAATTTATTCCTTTGATATCTTTATTAATATTTGCATTACATTTTTCATGGGGATTAGGTTTTATTGTTGGCCTGATTCTGCCAAGATCAAAAAAGTGGTAATCAATTTCTGATTTAAACATTTAATAAATTTTGAATATACGAACACAGAAAATATTAATCCTGCTTGCAGACTTTATCTTTATAAACATAGCATGGATTGTATATTATTATATCCGAATAGAAACCGGCTGGTTCAAAGTATTGATAATGCCGGAAATGTACATTCCGATGCTGGTCGTTTACCTTTACTGGCTGATCATCTTCACTTTTTTCGGAATGTACCGTACCTGGTTTGCAGCTTCACGCTTCGATGAAATATCAACTCTGTTTAAGACAACATTTGTAGGAATTTTTATTTTATTCTTTCTGATATTCATCAGCGATTACCTTGAAGGGGCAGAGTCAAGTATCAGGATTCTTATATTCATTTACTGGGCCTTCCTCTTCACTTTTGTTTCTATCGGAAGATTGCTGATCAGAAGTTTCCAGAGGGGGCTTTTAATAAAAGGAATCGGTCGAAGAACTGCTGTAATTATTGGGTTTAATCCCAAAGGCCAGGAAGTTCACGATCAAATTCTTGAGCATCCTGCTTTAGGTCTTGATGTAGGCGCATACATTGCAGTTCATCCTGAAAATGTCGGAAAAAATTATAAGGATGTGAAAGTAGTTGATACTTTTGATAATCTGTTAGATATAATTGATAATTTAAATGCTTCTGAAATAATCATCGCGCTTGAAAAAGAGAATCACGATCTTCTTGTCGATATAATATCGAGAGTTGAGAACAGGGGAATAGGATTAAAAATTGTTCCTGATCTATATGAAATTCTAAGCGGTCAAGCGAGAACTTCCCAGCTTTACGGTATTCCTCTCATCGATATAATGCCAGAGCTGATGCCTGAATGGGAAAAAAGATTAAAACGGATTTCTGATGTTCTCATTTCATTATTAATTCTTTTGATAACATTACCGCTTAACGTTCTTGTTGCAATTGCGATTAAACTGGACAGCAAAGGTTCCATTCTTTTCAAGCAAGATAGGATTGGAATGAATGGCCGGGAATTCAAAATTTATAAATTTCGTTCTATGTATAAGGATGCTGAGAAACATACCGGACCAGTTTGGTCAACCAAAGATGACCCAAGAGTTACTCGTGTTGGAAAAATTATGCGGAAGCTCAGGATTGATGAAATACCTCAGTTCTTTAATGTGCTTAAAGGCGAAATGAGTTTGGTTGGTCCCAGACCAGAAAGACCGTACTTCGTTGAAATGCTTTCTGAACAATTACCTTACTACAAACGACGATTGAAAGTACGACCGGGAATAACCGGTTGGGCACAGGTAAAACACAAGTATGATGAAAGTATTGAAGATGTAAAAGTTAAATTGCGTTATGATCTTTTCTATATTGAAAATATGTCGCTTAGAATGGACCTTAAAATTCTTGCCCGGACTGTTCTTGTAGTTTTATTCGGGAAAGGACATTACAGTTGAGGCATTTTATTCGTGAAACCTGCCTGACAGCAGTCAGGTTCGTGGCAGTTAATTGTTAAATTCCAATATGAAAACATTAATTATTATCCCCACATATAACGAGCTGGAAAATTTACCAAAGCTTTTACCTGTCGTTCTCTCGAAGGATAGTTCAATCAATGTTCTTATTGTGGACGATAATTCACCCGATGGCACTGCCTCGTTTGTTGAGAATGAAATGAAGAACAATGAACGCATTCATCTTATCAAACGATCATCAAAGCAAGGTCTTGGGACGGCATATATTGCCGGATTCAAATACGCACTTCAAAACGGCTTCGATTTGATTTTCGAAATGGATGCTGATTTCTCTCACGATCCGAATGAAATTCCGAGATTCCTCGAAGAAATTAAAAATTCAGACTTAGTTCTCGGCAGCAGATATATAACCGGCGTAAATGTAATTAACTGGCCGATGCGAAGATTGTTGCTAAGCTGGTTTGCAAATTTTTACACACGTGTAATTACAGGAATGTCAGTTCACGATGCTACCGGAGGATACAAATGTTTCAGGAAAGAAGTTCTTCAAGCAATTGATCTTGATAAAGTAACTTCCAATGGTTATGCATTCCAGATTGAAATGACTTTCAAAGCTTGGAAAAAAGGATTCCGTATAAAAGAAATACCGATCATCTTCGTTGACCGGGTTAAAGGAAAATCAAAGATGTCGAAAAAGATTGTTCGTGAAGCTGTTACGATGGTGTGGAAGCTTAGATTAAAAAGTATTTTCGGATTGTTGAAGTAGGATTTTCCTTGGATCTCTCCATTATCATAGTTAATTACAATGTAAAAGAATTCCTTCAGAATCTTCTCCACTCAATTGAAAAAGCTTCATCTAATATTTCAAAAGAAATTATTGTTATTGATAATGCTTCCGATGACGGCAGCGTTGAAGTTCTCAAAGAAAAATTTCCTTCAGTAATTCTGATTGAAAACAAAGTCAATGCCGGCTTCGGTACTGCAAATAACCAGGGACTAACAATCGCAAAAGGAAAGTACATTCTTTTTATCAACCCGGATTGTATTGTAAGCGAAGACATTTTTGATAAAATGATTTCATTCTTTGAAGAACATCCTCAATGCGGATTAGCCGGCTGCAAGATTCTGAATTCAGATGGAACACTTCAACTTGCTTGCAGAAGAAGTTTCCCCGGTCCGTGGACTTCATTCACAAAAGTAACAGGTTTAAGCAATCTCTTTCCAAAAAGCAGAATATTTGCCCGTTACAATCTCACTTATCTTGATGAAAATCAAACTTACGAGGTTGATGCACTCTCCGGTTCATTTATGATGATGAGAAAAGCTATTTACAATACTGTCGGCGGGTTTGACGAAAAGTTTTTTATGTATGGAGAAGATCTCGATTTATGCTACCGTGTTCAAAAAGCCGGGCACAAAGTTTTTTATGTTCATTCAACACAGGTAATACATTATAAAGGTGAGAGCACTAAACGAAGTAATCTTGATGAAACAAAACTATTTTACGATGCGATGCACCTATTTGTTAAAAAACATCTTTCCAGTTTTCCGCTGGTAGAAATTATTCTTCGCTCCGCAATTGGTTTCAGGAAGCTGTTTGCATTTTTAGGAAAAAGAAAGCTGTCTCTTTATTCTGCACTTGCAGATTTCGTTCTGTTTAATATCTCACTTTTTGCTGCTGAAAAATTTTATAAGAATGTAACCGAGTGGGTTGGTTTTGATCCCGGAGCTTACTGGATAGTTTACACATTCCCGGCACTAATCTACATGTTGGTAGCTGTACTTTCGGGTGTTTATAAAAAAGATGAAGTTTCAGTCTTAAGAAATTTTGGAGCGATGTTGATAAGTTTTTTAATCATTACATCAGCAACATTTTTCTTCAAACAATATGCATTCAGCCGTGCGGTTGTTCTTATAACATTTATTCTGCTCCTATTTGGAACAACTCTCTATCGCATCTTTCTTAAATTATTTTTTAAAATCGGGATAAAGCTCGATGGTGCCTTGAACAGAAGAACCGTAATCGTTGGAACTGATGATGAGGCAGTAGAGATCGCTAAAAAAATAAAATCTCAAAAAGCAGAATTGCATAGTTTTATCGGACTTATTGGCAAAACGCATTCCGATATTGGACAGGAAGTTAGTGAGTTTAGAATTGTTGGAAGCATAGGTAACATCAAAAATGTTTTTTCTGAAAAGAAAATTAATGAGGTTATTTTTTCATCTGAAGAAATTTCTTATTCCGACATGATGTCGATAGTATCAGCCAGTAAAGACCACAATGTCGATTTCAAAATTGTCGGTTCCGATATGAACTTTGTAGTCGGAAAAGGTTCAGTTTCAATGCTTGATGATATTCCGCTTGTGGAAGTCAACTACAATATTTCAAATCCAACGGTGCAGACACTAAAAGTTGTATTCGATTATGTTATTTCATTTGCGGTTTTATTCACTCTTTATCCATTTGTATTCTTACTATCGAAGTTATCTGAGAAAAAAACAGATTTGAGAACATTTGTACTGTCGGTTCCACAGGTTATTTCTGGGAAATGTAGTTTAGTCGGACCCAAAAAATCTGTTCTTGTTGAAAGTATGAATTTAGGGAAAGCAGGTTTAACAGGTTTGTGGTATATTGACGAGGGCACATTTACAGATTCTGAAAAACTCGATTTTTACTATGTGAAGAACCAGAATATCTGGCTTGATCTTGAGATACTCGGAAAAACTCTGAATAAAATGTTGAGTAAAGGAGATTAAATATGGGCAAAACAATACTTGATTTTGAAAAACCGGTTTATGAGCTCGAGCAAAAGCTCGATGAAATGAAAAAATCTTCCGACAGGCTCGGAATTGAAAAAGAAATTGCGCGCATTGAAGTTAAAGTTGCGCAGCTTAAAGAAGAACTTTATAAAGATCTTTCGCGCTGGCAGAGAGTTCAGCTTGCACGGCATCCTGACAGACCATACACACTTGACTACATCAACTTGATGACAACCAATTTTGTTGAGCTTCATGGCGACAGGCATTATCGTGATGATAAAGCAATTGTTGGCGGATTTGCTCAGCTTGATGATTATAAAGTTATGATCATAGGTCATCAAAAAGGAAGAGACACAAAGTCAAATGTCTACAGAAATTTTGGAATGGCAAATCCTGAAGGTTACAGGAAAGCACTTCGTTTGATGAAACTTGCTGAAAAATTTGATAAACCTGTAATCACAATGCTTGATACTCCCGGTGCTTATCCCGGACTCGAAGCCGAAGAACGTGGACAAGCAGAAGCAATTGCCAGAAACTTGTTTGAAATGAGCAAGCTTCGCGTTCCGATGATTGTTTGTATTATTGGCGAAGGCGCAAGCGGCGGCGCATTAGGTATCGGTATTGGAGATAGAATACTTATGCTTGAAAATTGCTGGTATTCTGTTATCAGTCCTGAATCCTGTTCAAGTATTCTATGGAGAAGCTGGGATTATAAAGAACAAGCTGCGGAAGCTCTTAAACTCACAGCAACCGATCTTCTCGAGCAGGGAATTATTGACAGAATTATTCCCGAACCTTTAGGCGGTGCACATAAAAATCATAAAGCAGCGGCTGATAATCTTAAAGCAGCTTTACTTGAAGAACTTGCTAACCTGGTTAAAATAAAAAAAGACAAGCTTGTTCAGAACAGGATTGACAAGTTTGGGAGTATGGGTCCTTACACTGAATAAGTATTTCCCTCAGTGTAAATCATTAATAAAATTTCAATCCCGATATATTCGGGATTTTTTATTTTAGAGTATAAAATTTAGAAGATTCTTTAATGCTGATTCATAAAACAACACTGCGGGTTCGTTACGCTGATACTGATCAGATGAATTATGCGTACAACGGAAAATATTTTGAATACTTCGAAGTTGGACGAACCGAAATGATGCGTGAACAGGGATTAACTTATCGAACAATTGAAGAGAGCGGTTATCAGATGCCGGTATATGAAGCATTCTTGCAATTTAAAAATCCTGCTTTTTATGATGAGCTGCTCGAAGTTGAAACGCGGGTTGAAAAACTACCAACAGCAAAAGTTCATATTGATCATACAGTTAGAAGTGTTGATAGGAATATTGTGATTGCTGAAGGATACATCGAGCTTGCGTTCATAAAATCTGACACAAAGAGAATTACACGCGCACCGGAGTTTTTTCTTAACGCAATGAAAAAACATTTTGCCGAGGGATAATTGGAAGATTACCTTAAAAAAATAATCCGTGAAGCACTCGATGAAGATATTCAATCCGGAGATATAACAACTCAGGCAATTATTCCTGAATTAATTTTTGGAACTGGGAAATTTCTCATCAAAGCAAACGGGGTAATAGCTGGTTTAAAGGTTACTCAAAATGTTTTTCAATTAATTGATGAAGGAATTGTTTTCAGTCAGTTTGTTGATGATGGAAAGAAAGTAAATCGGGGAGTAATTGTTGCGGAAGTAACTGGGAAAGCGTCATCAATACTAACTGCGGAAAGGACTGCTCTTAATTTTCTTCAGAGAATGAGTGGTGTTGCAACTATGACAAATAAATTCGTTGAGGAAATAAGTCACACCAAAGCAAAGATTCTCGACACTCGGAAAACAGTTCCCGGACTCAGATTACTTGACAAAGATGCTGTTCGTTTAGGTGGCGGGAAAAATCATCGCATCGGATTATTCGATATGTTTCTTATTAAAGATAATCACATAGAGATTGCCGGTTCTATTACTAAAGCTATCGATGCTTGTAGAAAATTTCATAAAAATAAAAATTCAGATCTCAAAATTGAAGTCGAAGCAAAAAATCTTGATGAAGTAAAAGAAGCTTTAGCTTGTAATGCTGATATTATTATGCTTGATAACTTCACCATCGATCTTACAAAAAAGGCTGTTGAAATTATTGGAGGTAAATGTTTGGTGGAAGCGTCTGGTAATATCAATTTAGAAAATGTAAAAGAAGTTGCTGAAACCGGGGTTGATTTTATTTCAGTTGGTGCATTGACTCACAGTGTAAAAGCGCTCGACATCTCACTTGAAGTTGAATTGAGGAAGTAAAAATCTTTGATGTTCGATAAACTAAAAGAACTAACGAAAGACACTGCCATTTACGGCATCAGCACGATGGTTGGCAGGTTTCTTAATTTTATTCTCGTTCCTCTCTACACAAATATTTTCGCTCCTGCTGATTACGGAATCATCCAGCTTATTTATGCTTATATGGCGATTCTGAATATAGTTTTCATTTACGGGCTCGATTCGGCTTTTCTCAAGTTTGCTTCATTCAAAGATATCGGAGATGATAAAGATAATTTTTCAACGCCTTACATTTCAGTTTTCGGAACTTCGCTTCTGTTTGTTTTTTTAATAGTGATGAACGTCAGCGTAATCGGAACTTCTCTGCGAATTCCGACTGACTATCAATATCTGGTTTATTTATCTGCTGCAATTTTATTTCTTGATGCGAATGTAGTCATTCCATTCCTGAAGCTTCGGCTGGAAAGAAGAGCAAAAATATTTTCTCTGTACAGGATCGTCAATATTATGGTGAACATTTTATTGAATGTTTATCTGATAGTGATTCTCAAGTGGGGAATTGAAGCTATTGTTATAAGCAACCTGATTGCTTCTGCTGTTTCGCTAGTGTTAGTATTGCCAACCATCATCAAAAATTTTCGATTCAAGTTTCATTCAGTTCTTTTTAAAAGAATGCTGAAGTTTGGACTGCCTTTCCTTCCAGCGGGATTTGCGGTTATGCTTGTCCAGGTTATAGATGTTCCAATTCTCGAAAAACTTACTGACCTTCAAACCGTCGGTATTTACAAAGCAAACTACAAGCTCGGAATTTTTATGATGCTGTATGTAAATATGTTTCAGTTTGCGTGGCAGCCGTTCTTTCTTCAAAATGCAAAAGAACCGAATGCAAAAGAAATGTTTTCCAAAGTACTTACTTATTTTACTCTGGTCGGAAGTTTTATGCTAGTTGTTCTTTCATTGTTCATTAATGACATTGCTCAAATAAAGATAGCAGGATTCACACTTATTGGTTCAGAATACTGGTCGGGTCTGCATATTATTCCGATTGTTTTGCTTGCATACCTGATTAATGGAGTGTATACAGTTTTTTCGGCAGGAATTTATATCGAAGAAAAAAGTATTTATGTTCCTTTCATTACCGGAACAGGCGCGATTGTAAATGTAGTCGCAAACTTTTTATTGATCCCGGTTTTGAGTTTAACTGGTGCTGCAATTGCAACACTCGCAAGTTATCTGGTGATGGCATTGGGATACTATTTTGTAACGCAAAAATTTTTCCAGGTTAAATACGAGCTGAAAAGAATCGGACACATTATGTTTGCTGTAATGATAACAGGGGCTCTGTTTTATTATTTACATTCAACGGGTAATTTATTATTTGTGCATAAAATTTTAATCCTGATAATTTTCTCGCTGTATATTTATTTTGTTGCAGTAAATAGAAATGAAATTAACTTGATAAAAAATAAATTTGCAGAGAGCAGAAGAAAGAAAAGCTGATGCCGCAGGAAATTGAAATTAAATTTAAGCGATTAAGAAAAGAACTGGATCATATTCCATTGCCATCATACGCAACAAAAGGAAGTGCAGGACTCGATATTTACGCAGCTATTGAAAACCCAATAACTCTTCCACACGGCGCAATTGAAATGGTTCCGACAAATATCTCAGTCGAAATTCCTGAAGGATATGAAATCCAGGTGAGACCAAGAAGTGGACTCGCTGCAAAACACGGAATCGGAATTTTAAATTCTCCCGGCACAATCGATTCAGATTATCGTGGTGAGATTAAAATTATAATCATAAACCTCGGCAAAGAAGATTTTGTAATTCAACCCGCAGAGCGAATTGCGCAGCTCGTCTTGTCGAAAGTTTATACGGCAAAATTTATTGAAACGGATGAACTGAATGATACTTCTCGTGGTGAAGGTGGCTTTGGACATACGGGGCGTTGATTAATTAATTTTATCTCTGTGCATTTTATTTTTAACTTGTAGTAGTTCGGTTCAGAAATTTTTCTTCTCACAGCTTTATAAATTCTAAATTACTTTTTTAACTAATGGCAGAATTCATTCATCTCCATAATCATAGTCATTACAGTCTTCAGGATGGTGCCTGCACCGTTGATGGTTTGATTGATGCTGCAAAAAAATTCAATATGAAATCTGTTGCACTTACAGATCACGGTGTTTTGTACGGCATAATCGAATTCTATAAAAAAGCAGTGAAAGCAGGAATAAAACCAATTCTTGGAATGGAAGCTTATGTTGTAAATGAAGGCGACAGGTTTGAAAGAAAAAGTTCGCAATCAAATGGAACAGGAAAAAGAAGAAAGAACTACAGCCACTTAATTCTTCTTGCAAAGAACAAAGAAGGATATAAAAATTTAACAAAGCTTTCCACTCTCGGACACACCGAAGGATTTTATTACCGGCCAAGAATTGATCTTGAGCTTTTGAGAAAATATCGCGATGGATTAGTCTGCACATCAGCCTGTGCCGGCGGAGTTGTATCAACTCATCTAGTTCATAACGATTATGAAAAAGCAAAGCAAGTTGCCAGAACTTACAAAGAAATTTTCGGCGATGATTTCTATCTCGAAATCCAGAATCACAATATGGATGTCGAGAAGCCGATACTTGAAAATATGCCCAGGATTGCCAAGGAACTTGATATCAAATTAGTTGCTACAAATGACTGCCATTATATTGACAAAGATCACGCAGTTGCACACAACATACTTTTACTTCTCGGCGATAAGATGGGAGATGAGAATTACACAAATCTCAGATACGGAACCGACCAGGTTTACTTCAAATCAGTAGACGAGATGGTCAAGCTTTTCAAGAATCACAAGCAGGCAATTGAGAGTACGTTGGAGATCGATTCTAAAATAGATTTGAAGCTCGACTTCAATGAATATCACTTCCCGAGTTTTCCTATTCCGGAAGAATCATCGGCAAAAAATGCAGACGAGTATTTTGAGCAGCTTGCCTGGAAAGGACTCGAGAAAAAGAAACTTGAACAAACAAAAGAAATTGAGGAGCGCTTTAAGTATGAACTGGATACCATAAAGAAGATGGGATTCTCAGGATACTTTCTCGTTGTTCAGGATTTCATCAACTCAGCAAAAGAAAAAAATATTCCAGTCGGACCTGGCAGAGGAAGTGTTGCAGGAAGCCTCGTAGCGTATGCTTTGGGAATAACTAATATCAATCCACTCGAATTCAATTTACTATTTGAAAGATTTTTGAACCCGGAAAGAAAATCAATGCCTGATATTGATGTCGATTTTGCCGATGATCAGCGAGGCGAAGTGATTGATTACGTTAGGAAAAAATATGGTGATAACAGTGTCAGTCAAATCGTAACTTTCAACAGGCTTTCATCGAAAGCAGTCATTCGAGATGTTGCGAGAGTTTTGAAGATTCCTATTCCGACAGTAAATAATATTACGAAATACATTCCATCAAAATTCGGAAAAGTATATTCGATAGATCAATCGCTTGCAGAAGTTCCAGAGTTGAAGTGGGTGAAAACTTCAGAAGAACCGCAGATAAAAGAATTAATAAAGTATGCACGTGTTTTAGAAGGAATGAACAGAAATGCATCGAAGCATGCTGCTGGTGTTGTTATCACTCCGGGTGAAGTAAGTGAATATGTTCCTCTAGCGAATGCAGTATCTCAGCAGGAAATTGTAACTCAATACAATATGAAAGACATCGAAAATGTTGGACTGTTGAAAATGGATTTTCTTGGATTGAGAACACTTACAATTATCAGAGACACAATCGATCTTGTTAAGAAAAATTATGATATCGAAATAAACATTGACGAAATTCCTTTCGATGATCAGAAAACATATCAGCTTTTCACAAAGGGACAGACTACCGGCATATTCCAGTTTGAATCGCCACCGATGCGCGAGTATCTGAAAAAACTTCAGCCATCAAGTCTAAACGATCTCGCTGCGATGAACGCACTTTATCGTCCCGGACCGATGGAATTTATTGATGATTTCATTGATAGAAAGTTCGGCAGAAAAAAGGTTGAATATCTTCATCCGATACTCGAAGATATCTTAAAAGAAACATACGGAGTGATCGTCTACCAGGAACAGGTAATTCAGATTGCAAATAAAGTCGGCGGAATAAGTCTAGCAGAAGCTGATATTCTCAGACGTGCAATGGGTAAGAAAGATCTCATTGCAATGAAAGAACAGAAAGCGAAATTCATCAAAGGTGCTGTCGAAAATGGAATCAATAAAAAAGTTGCTGAAGAAATTTTTAATGCAATAGATAAGTTTGCTAACTATGGATTTAACAAAAGTCACGCAGTTGCTTACAGCTATATTGCTTACCAGACAGCATATTTAAAAGCTCATTACACCGCAGAATTTCTTGCTGCAAACCTGACAAATGAATTTGAAAATTCTGCAAAGGTTACAAAGTTTCTTGAAGACTGTAGAAGGTTAAAAATAGAAATTCTCCCACCGGATGTAAATAATCCATCTGTAAATTTTGATGTTGTTGATGGAAAAATTCTGTTTGGTCTTTCGGCAATCAAGAATGTCGGAAAAAGTGCGGTCGAGGAGATAATCAAATCAAGAAATAAACTGGGAAGAAACTTCACCAGCATATTTGATTTCTGCTTGAACGTTGATACAAGAATTGTAAACAAAAGATCGCTTGAAGGTCTAGTTATCGCGGGTGCATTTGACTCTGTTTATAAGAACAGGGCATCACTTTTTGAATCGGTTGAAGTTGCGCTCGAACATTCTCACAAGGTACAGAACTCAAAGCTTGCGTCAGGAGACAATCTTTTCGGTGGTACAGATGATATTATAATTTCCGAACCTTCCTTAAAAAATGCTGAGCCGTGGTCAGAAAAAGAAATGCTTGCTAAAGAGAGAGAAGTTGTTGGATTTTATGTTACAGGTCATCCGCTGCATAAGTACGATATTGAATACAAATCATTTGCAAACTTTCATATCGGCGAAGTTGAAGAGAATGAAGAAATAGAAAATGTAAGAGCATGCGGAATTATTACTGAGGTAAGAACAAAGATTGACAAATCAAACAAACAGATGGCCTTCTTCACAATTGATGATTTCACAGGTTCCTGTGAATGCCTGATGTTTTCAAAAATCTACGCTGAATACGGAAAGTATGTTCAGAAGGACGAAGCTGTATTTGTAGTCGGTAATCTGGAAAGCAGCGGCGATGCAGTGAAGATGCATGTCAACAAATTATTGCCAATTGATGCCGCAAGAAATGAATTAACCGGAAGTATAAAAATTAATATAAATAAAGACAGAACTCCTCCGGAGAAGCTTCGGGAACTTCAAACTGTCATGGAAAAATATCCGGGAAAAATTCCTGTTTTCATTCAGTTATTCTCGAATGGCAGCCGCAAATCTGCATACGCTCTAAAAAATCACAGGGTTGAATTAACAAACGAATTCTTTTCAGATCTAAACAAATTGTTTGGTGAAGATTCATTTCTTTTAAACACCAAATAGTAGTAATATGTAATTCAGTTGTACGTTAATTTATTTGTGTGACTTTCACCTATTTTGTATTATTACACTCACTAATAAATCAATATTTCATCATCTATGGACAAAGAAGCAAACAAAAAATTCTGGGCACTAATTTTAGGCGCATCCTCCGGATTCGGCGGTGCAACCGCAATGAAGCTTGCCGAGGATGGTTATAACATTATCGGAATTCATCTCGATCGCCAGGCAACAATGCCGAATGTTGAAAAGATAATAAACCATATTAAATCGAAGGGACGGGAAGCCTGGTTCTACAATGTAAATGCAGCAGATCAATTTAAAAGAACTGAAATTATCACCGAGTTAAAATCCAAGCTTGGAAGCGATGCATCCATTAAAATAATTATGCATTCGCTTGCATTCGGTACATTGAAGAGTTTTGTTCCTAAAAAAGATGATGAACAGCCGATTACACATGCTCAAATGGAAATGACACTTGATGTAATGGCTCACTCGCTGGTTTATTGGGTTCAGGAAGTTTATTTGGCGAATCTTCTTGCAAAGAAAGGAAGAATATTTGCGATGACAAGCTCTGGAAGTCACACTGCAATTCCATATTATGGTGCAGTGTCAGCGGCAAAAGCAGCTCTTGAATCACACGTAAGACAGTTAGCAATTGAACTTGGACATATGGAAACAGGCGTAACTGCAATAATGGCAGGAGTGACAGATACACCTGCGTTACGCAAAATACCGGGAAACGAAGCGATGATAAAAGTGGCAGAAGTAAAAAATCCAAGAGGAAGATTAACCACACCTGAAGATGTCGCAAAAATCATTTCACTTTTAAGCAGAGATGGAGGCGAATGGATTAGCGGCGGAATGATAAATGCTGATGGAGGCGAAGATATTGTTAGTTACACAGGAAAAACCATCAATTAAATTTTTTCATTAAAGGGATTTATAATGAAACCAGTTGAAATTACAGATCAGAATTTTGAAACAGAAGTAATCAAATCAGACAAACCAGTTCTAATAGATTTTTGGGCTGTATGGTGCGGACCTTGTAAACTCATCGCACCAATAGTTGAAGAATTAGCCAATGAGTATGATGGCAAAGTTAAAATCGGAAAACTGGATGTTGACTCCAATCAGCAAACTTCAATTAAATATGGTGTTCGCAGTATTCCAACACTGCTTCTTTTCAAAGATGGAAATTTGAAGGATACGATTATCGGAGCAGTTCCAAAAAGTAAAATTGTTGAAAAGCTAAACGCTGCTTTATAACTTCAATAAAAATCTTTATTAATTTTTGTAATGAAGAAAATCCTTATCAGCGATTCCGTTGATGAAAAGTGTACTGCTATTTTAAATTCAGCCGGATTCCAGGTTGATTATAAAACTGATTTAACTTCCGAAGAATTATCAAATATAATTTCCGAATACAATGCTCTCATCGTGCGAAGTTCGACGCAGGTAGATTCTAACTTAATTGAACGAATGCAAAAAATGGAAGTGATCGGAAGAGCTGGTGCCGGTGTTGATAACATTGATGTAAAAGCTGCAACAAGAAAAGGTATTTTAGTTATGAACACACCCGGCGGAAACACAATTTCCGCTGCTGAACACACTATTGCTCTGATTCTTGCTGCTTCGAGAAAAATCCCACAGGCAAATATTTCTCTACATTTAAAAAAATGGGATAGAAAAAGATTTCAGGGGACTGAACTTTTTGGAAAAACACTTGGCTTAATTGGTCTAGGTAAAATTGGAAAAGAAGTTGCTGTCAGGGCGAAAGCTTTCGGGATGAAAATTATTTCTTTTGACCCGCTTGTAGCAGCTGACTCAATTAATGATTTAGGGATTCAACTCGTTCCGTTGGATGAAATATGGAATAGTGCAGATATCATTTCCGTTCATACACCATTAAATGACAGAACAAAAAATCTGATCTCATATGAGCAGATTTCGAAATGTAAAACAGGTGTGACAATAATAAACTGTGCACGCGGTGGGATAGTGAACGAAAAAGATCTATTGAAAGCTTTGAAGGAGGGAAAAGTATCTGCCGTTGGACTGGATGTTTTTGAAACGGAACCGCCTGACTTTAGTAATGGATTAATTCAACACCCATCAGTTGTATCAACACCTCATCTTGGTGCATCAACAGAGGAAGCTCAGCAAAAAGTTGCGGTTCAGATTGCGGAACAGATTGTCGGATATTTTAAAAATGGTTCTTCATCAGGTGCTGTGAATGCATCAGGATTAAAAGAAATTTCAAACGAAAATTTAAAAGCATTTATAAAGCTTTCTGAAAAGATGGGAAAACTACTTTCACAGATCAGAAAAGAAAATTTGAAGAAATTATCGATCACTTTTTATGGAGAACTTTTTAACACTAACGAAAAAATAATCTCGAATGCTTTGTTAAAGGGATTTCTTGCTGAGCAATTGGATGTAAATGTTAATTACATTAACGCACCTGTGTTAGCTGATGAGTTGGGAATTGTAATTGATGAAACAATTTCAACCGGGCAGCACAATTATTTAAATCTGATCAAATTAGAAATGATGACCAGTTCTTCCAGCTGGAGTTTATCGGGAACAGTGTTTGGAAATAGTGAAGTACGAATAGTTGAGATAAATGATTACCCTGTTGAATTTAAACCTGAAGGTAGTATTCTTATTTATTTAAATATTGACAAGCCCGGAATGCTTTCTTCTGTCAGCAGTAAATTAGCTGCAGCAAATTTTAACATTGCAAGTCTTTCTCTCGGAAGAAAAACTGAAGGTGAAGATGCAATGACTATAATAAATATTGACAGTCAAATTAACGCAGATGTTGAGAAATCAATTTCAGAGATAGAAGGCATAAAGGATATTTATTCGGTTTATATTTGATTTTAGCGGAAAATTCAATCTCTTGACATTTTTGGTAAAAAACCTTATCTCTAAATCAGTAAATAAATCGTATTTCGATGCTTGACTGTAAAAAAAGACAGTGTTATTTTTCATAAGCATTTAAAAATTTAACAGTAAATTAATATTATTAACTGGGCGCATAAAGTAAAATTTTTACTCTACAACTAACTATAAACCAATCACAAATATATAAGGAGAAAGTTATGAGGAATACAATTACGGGACTTTTTTTAGTTCTTATACTCATTACTTCAATCACTTTTGGTCAAACTTTGAAAGAAAGCAAATCTATTAAACCAAAAACGCTTTCGAATCAGGTGACAGGCCAAGAGATGAATAGCTCTGATTTTTACTCTGACTTTAAAAACAGAGAAATTCAAGTTAATCGAATGTATAGACCCAATCTAGTACCAACCGATATGGCTGTTGCGAATTACGATTGGATGTGGAATCGTGCACATCCTGGTATAGGACTTATGTATGACTTTACAGGAGATGGAGTTTTAGATCCATTCATGATTGCAACTGATAATACAATTTTGCAGCCAAGTGGTGTTCGTCAGAGATATGCTACAGTAGCATTTAAAGATGACTTTGGTGTTAGCTTTTACTGGCCATATGGCGTTGATGGAACTGGCATTCCAATCAGAACAGGTTGGAATAGTCATGTTTTGTTAGATAAAGCAAGTGGAACAGCTTATCTTGGAATTTATGACTTTTTAGCTACAGATGCATTAATCAGAGATTACATATGGGAAGTTGATTTACTTACTGATCCAGGTACAGCAACACAAATTGGTGATCAAACAACTGCATTAAAAGGTGGCTGGGCACGTTTTGCGATGACAAGCGATGGCAATTTCTGGGAATTAGTTGATCAAGAAACCGGTGTTTCAAAATATTTTGCAGTATCAACAGATGGCGGTCTTAATTTTACAGTTGTTGATAGTGCCGGAAGTGGTGACCCAAATTTCTGGGGAACAATTGATGGAAACGATCATCCTGTTATGGCTAACGGTGAAAAGATTTCCTTCTTCGCTGAAGTCACACGCGGAGGTTCTCTATCTTTATTAGGTTATGATGCTGTTGGTACCTCCAATCCTGATAGTGCGGATGGCATTTACCACTGGTATTCTACTAACGCAGGTGCTAACTGGCAGGGCGAATACATTTCACTCGATGGTGATACTGTAATTTCTAACCGCCGTCACTATGAGCAGAATTTTTCAACTTGGCCATTCTTGTGGTATACAGTCGATGATAATCAAGTAACACATTTAGTAAGAGCTGGATTAAATACTTATGCGGTTTTTGGTCCCGACACCCTTAATGTACCAACTATCGTTTACTGGAATGACAGAGATAAAGTTTGGATGGATCTCGAACGCCCAATAGTTGAATCTTATCCATATGATTTTACAAATCTTAGTGTTGGCAATTTCAACGGTCCAAGCCAACCAACTGTTGGAACAAGTGATAATGGTAATGTGGTAGTTGTTATGTGGCAATTGCCTCAGTTTACAGGTGAGCCAGGAAATAGCCCAATTAATACATTCGTTCAATCTGGGCAAGCCAACAAATATTTTTATGATATCTGGTATGCATACTCAGATGATGGTGGTGTTACATGGAGCGATCCAGCAATTGCTGTTAATGTAGTTGATGAAGCAAACTACTGGGTTAATATTGCGGTCAATGGAGTAGAAGTAGATGGCGGTCAAGCTACAGTTCACTTTTTCTACTACTATGATGAGATACCTGGTGCTGGACAATTAGGCGAAAATTCTTTCGGAACAGTATGTACATGGAAATATGATAGCGTTTCTTTCCCGGTAACATCTGTTGATGGAGATGACAATGCAGTTGTAGATAATTTTGTATTAGATCAGAATTATCCTAATCCATTTAACCCAAGTACAACAATTAGTTATACACTTCCTGAAAGAAGTGATGTTGCATTGAAAGTTTATGATGTTCTTGGAAATGAAGTTGCTAATTTGATAAATACCACACAAGAAGCCGGAAAATACGATGTTACGTTTGATGCTGGAAAACTTGCATCCGGTCTCTATATATATACTCTGAATGCAGGTAACTTTATTTCATCTAAAAAGATGATGTTACTCAAGTAATTTGCGATTGAAGCTTATATGACACGGGTGGGTTTTCCAATTTAACGATTGGTAA
Source organism: bacterium (assembly GCA_016716565.1). Taxonomy (NCBI): domain Bacteria; species bacterium. Next base: position 607,327 of record JADJWC010000002.1, on the reverse strand, counting down.
ATTCGCCCGTTTTTTTTAATTGTTCATTTGTTCTTTTTATTCTTAATAGAGATTAACTCAGAAGATTATTTAAAACATTTCGTGGAGAAGAGATGAAAAAAATATCTACAAATCTTCTGGCAACTTTAGTCTTCCTGCTTTTATCATCCTCATTGTTTGCACAAACGGGAGTTGGCAAAATGAGCGGTAAAGTTATAGATGCAGATACTAAAGAACCTTTGATTGGTGCTAACATAATATTATTGAACACCAATTTAGGAGCTGCCACAGACATTGATGGAAATTATTTTATACTAAATATTACTCCCGGAACCTACGAGGTTAAAGTCAGCTACGTAGGTTATGCCCCTAAAACAATTCAGGAGGTGAGAATTGTTGCGAACATCACCTATGAATTGGATGTTGAACTGACAACTGACTTCACTTTGCCTGATATTGTTGTTGTTGATAAAAAATTCTTTGAGGCAAAGTCCACTAACACAGTCAAAGTAATTGACTCCGATCAGATTTCTCGTTTACCTGTTCGTGGAGTGCAAAATCTTGCTTCTCTTCAGTCAGGTGTTGTCGTGCAGGAAGGAAGCGGCGGACAAGATGGTAATGCGAGCATAAACGTCCGCGGAGGTAGAGGAAGTGAAGTCCTTTATATCGTTGATGGTGTTCCTCAGAACAATCTTTATAACAGGCAAACCGTTGCGCAGGTAAGTAACGTAGCAATTGATCAGATTTCATTTCAAGTCGGCGGTTATGAAGCTAAATACGGACAAGCACAGTCAGGTATTGTGAATGTAACCACAAAATCCGGACAGCCGCATTATAATTTATTTATAGATGCTCAGTCATCAGATCTTTTAAAGACAGATGATTTTGGCTCAAACTTATATTCAGGATCATTAAGTGGTCCTATAATTCCAGGAATTCCTGAGCATACAATTTTCTTATCAGGTGAAAGAGGCTGGTATAAAGATGCTGACCCAACCGCGATCCCAATAGAAATCTGGACAGCAGATGATGGATCAGTTATGGATGAACCACTTGTACTGGAAACAATTCCAAACAACCCAGCCAGTGTTTGGAGATTCAGCGGCAAGTTAAACTCGCGTTTTGGAGACTGGAATATTCAATTAGGTGCATTATTGAATGACAGAATTGCTAAGCTCTCAAAAGGGACAGGACCTCTAAGACAATACAAATATTCATCACAATTTATTGAAGAGACAGAAGAAAAAAATTCTTCTTACAGCGTCAGAATATCTCAGACTGTGAGTAATAATACATTCTGGAATCTGAACTTAGGCTACAGACAATTCGATTTCCAGAGATATAACCCATTCCTTAAAGGACCTGAAAATCAGATTCTTTACGGTGATAGCTCATGGTGGGCTGATGAATCAGGAATGAACGTTACACTTCTTGGTGACGGCAGAAGAACAAGAACCGAAGATGTTAATGGAGTCTTCAGACCTTATGGATATGCTACTAATTTATTCCAGCAGAGAGAAGATGACCGAATCGGAGCTGACTTTGATCTTACTTCACAGCTTGATAATCATCTCCTTGAATTTGGTTTTGGAGTTGAGCAGCACACTGTTAGAGGTTATGGCAACTTCGCATATATTGTTGCAGGCACTGATCCAACACAGCCTGATTATATCAGATTTGCTCAGAACCAGCCTTTCGTTTTTGGATATGATGTAACCGGTATAACCAAAACCAATTCGGATGATCCATCATCACTGGATTGGTTTGCTGATCCTACTATTCAATCTCACCCATCTATGGCTGAGTTTTTGAAACCAGCAGAACCAATACTCGGATACCTCTACTTACAGGACAGATTTGAATTACAGGATTTAGTTCTAAATCTTGGAATCAGAATGGACTACTTCGATATTAAATCACACGAACTCGTTAATCCTGATTTACCGTACGCCGGAGGTTTGGATCCTAATAAGTTTGATATTGAAGACTTTAAGGTAAAAGATGTTGAAATTAAATTCTCACCAAGAATCGGTATCGGTTTCCCTGTTACTGAAGCTACGGTATTTCATGCTCAGTACGGAACATTCTTTCAGACTCCAGAGTTGAATGATATGTATTCTGGTCCATTTGATTGGAATCAATATATTACAATGTCCCCACAAAATGGATTCAATGGCGGATTGGTTAGTGAAGAAACTACCCAGTATGAAGTTGGTTTCAGACAACTCTTAGGTCAGAATTCTGCTTTAAACATTACTGCATTTTATAAGAATACAAAATCGCTCGTGAACGTGCAGCTCAGTCAATATCAACGAACTGAGGGCGGCGAAATTATTAATGCTATTGGTCCGCAAAATGCTGACTTCGGTACCATTAAAGGATTTGCTTTATCATTTGATGTTACACGGTTAAGTTATTTCAGTGCATCATTACAGTATACTTTGTCCTTTGCTGATGGAACAGGTTCCTCAACAAATTCAAGTCAAACAGCAGTATTCAGAAACCTTGATAATTTACCTCCAAAGGTTATTGCACCTCTTGCATTCGATCAGAGACATACAGCAATAGCTATTCTTGATTTCTACATTCCGGAAGGTGAAGCAGGTATGTGGGAGCTCTTAAACGTAAATGCTATATTCTCGTTTAATAGTGGTAGACCTTATACACCTGTTGATCAGTGGGATATACTTGGAGATAACGGACTAGTTGCTGACAATACAGGTTATGTTAATTCAGCGTACAGTCCGGGAAGCTTCAGGATAGACCTTAAGATTGAAAAAGGGTTTCCAATCAATAACTTTTATATAACACCTTATGTTGTGATAGAAAACCTGCTTGATTCTGATAATATTGTTAACGTTTGGAGATCTACAGGCAGTCCTTATACCACAGGCTGGTTAACTGATCCAGATGCTCAGGGCACGATCCAGCAGCAGGGAGAAGGTTATGTAAAAGATTATGAAACATTGGAAAGAGATCCTAATAATTTTGGTATCCCGAGACTCATAAAACTGGGTCTCAAGTTAAATTTTGATAGAATAACTTTCTAACAAAAATTTGATTTAATTACAAACAGGATAATTAAAATGAAAATAATAATTAAACACAGTTATAAATTGCTGCTGCTGATAACAACGGTAGCATTTATTGCATTTGGTTTTTTAGGAGATGACAAAACTGGTGTCAAATCTCCCAGACCAATTTACAAAATTACCAGTGAGCTAGCTTCAGGTAAGCAGGGAGATGCTTACGCGTTGAATGTTAACAATGTTTACATGCCATTGAATCGAAAAGGTATAATAGCAGATGTTAACGTTCCTCCGCTTGGTACACTCGGACAATTTGCCGGCGGAGGATTTCTCTTTTCCGGTGGATTCTTCCTAAGCGGCTTACGAGGTGGAACTCCTTGGGCTAACGCCGCAGCGTCTGCCAGCCTTGTGGAGGATTATGTACAAGGTGTTGTGGATGGTGAGAACGATCCAAATGCTGTTCTATATGTAATAAACTCTCAGGATGAACCTTTCGGCCAAAGCTGGCAGGATTGGAGCGATGCAGTAGCTCTTGGTGCTGACTTCGTTGATGGTGATGGTGACGGAGTTTACAATCCTGTAGATAAAAACGGCAACGGTATGTGGGATCCCGATGAAGATATGCCAGATTTAGTTGGGGATGAATTAGTGTGGTGTGTTTTTCATGATGGTTTACCGGTTGCCCAAAGAAGATGGAACACAACTATAGAAGTAGGTATTGAAGTTAGGCAGTCAGTTTTCGCTTTTGCTTCTGCCGGTGCTATAGGTAATATCATCTTTGTTCGTTACCGAATGAAGTATGTTGGTCTTAATGAAAGCGATCCCGACCAACTCACGGATGTTTATTTTGGTGCATGGGCAGATCCCGACCTCGGTGATGCAACTGATGATGTGGTTGGTGTTGATGTTCCTAGGAATGCCGGATACACTTATGGTAACGGACCTGATATCAATTACGGAAATCAGGTACCAGCTTTCTTTATAGATTTCTTCTCCGGACCGCGAGCTTATATTGCTGGAGAAACTTATATAGATGTTAACGGGAATAATGTTTATGATGAAGGTGATACTCCTCTTGATACGGCTTTTTCTGTTCAAGGCCAGATTAAAGGAGTTGTGGAGTATCCCGGAGCTAAAAATCTTCCGATTTCTTCCTTCGTGGTCTACTTCAATGGTGTCGCTGCCCTCGGAGATCCAGATGATATAAATGAAGCTCGCAATTATATGCTTGGCTTGGATAGATTTGGAGTGCCTGTAAATCCTTGTACTTTCGCATTTGGGGAAGTTAGAGGTGGAGTTGATTGTACGACAATTGATCCGAGGTTTTGGTATTCAGGAGATCCAGTTACTGATGTTGGTTGGATCTGTAATCAGAATCGTGATGTAAGACAGATGACCAATAGCGGTCCTTTTGTACTCAATAAGAATGAAGAGAATGAAATTGTTATTGCTTATGTTGTTGGCAAAGGTGCTAATCCATTGGATGGTATCACAGCTACTCGGGCAATTGATGATGGTGCTCAGAACATATTTGACTTGAACTTTTTAGCACCAACACCACCACCAGCTCCGCAAGTCACATTAACCTCAAGCGACGATTTTATTGATATTATCTGGCCTACAAACAGGCAGGTTGCTTATGTAAGTCAAACTCCAACTTGGGATCTTAAATTCGAAGGTTACCAGATTTGGGCATTTAAAACAAATGTTGCGGAAGATGAAGTTTCAGGACAGGATAATTCAATCTTAGTGGGCAGATATGACCTTAATAACTTCATCCAAAATGTTTATAAAGAAAATGCTGAAACCGGTGGTATCGAATTATTGTACGAAGTATCGCCATCAGGTAATCAGTTGAATTATTCGATCTACGCTGACCCTAGTACAGGCAGAATAAGGCTACGATTATTTAATGATCCATTTGAACCGAATAAAAAAATATATAAAGGCAGACCATACTATTTTGCGGTTACAAGTTATGCGCTTAATTACGATGCGCTTATATATAAAGATGATCCGGGTCAGCCAATTGGGACCGTAGGCAATTATTATCTGAGTTCATTTGCCTTCGCGCAAGAAGCAGAGAATATTAGATCAATATTAAGTATCTTTGCAGGTGAAGATAACTATACACCTCCTGCATTACCTCAAAGTGCATCCCAAATAATAGGCGGTAGTAGAGGAAATGTTGAATTTGATCCAGTTAATAATGATGAACTAACTGGTGACAAGTATAGAGTAACATTTTATCAGGATAGTTCAACACAGCTGTACTCAACCTACTGGAATTTGGAAAACTTAAATACTGGAACTGTTTACGATTCATTAAAATATTACTTATATGGTTTAACAGAAATTAGTAGAGTTCCCACTGAGGGATTTATTACCAGAATTTCAGATGAGGTGGCAACTGTAGACACAGAGTTAGCATATCAGTTTGCAGGTCCCGAATGGGTTAACACTGCTTCATCTGTTTTTAATTACGTTACTAATGATGCACAATACGCAAGCAAAATTCTAAATATTGGTGGTCAGCTTACTACCTATTGGGGTACATATGTTAATGCTGGTCGATTGCGTAGAGTTGAAATTAAATTTGGTGAAACACAAAAAGCATACAGGTATTTAAATGGATTCTTTGGTCCAACAAGTGCACAACCAAGATTCTTTAAATATGCAGAAGGAATTACGCCAGCTGATACTGTAGGGAAAGGAACAATTGGACAGTGGGACAGTATCACCGACAGACCATTGGGTTATGTTGATGTTCCGTTTCAGGTTTGGGTTGAAGATCCAAATTTTGGAGAAAGAAGACAACTTGCAGTTGGATTCGTTGAGAAAAGAGCTAGCTATGGCGGTAACCCAGATGGAGTATGGGATCCGGGTACAAATGTTGTCGGTTCAGGCGAATATATCTTCATCTTTGATGAGCCTTATGATCCCGATGGCAACCAGCGTATCTATAAAGGTGGTACCTATATCGGACCAGACGTTGGTTGGGCAGATTTAAATGGAGCCAGTGTGAGCAATGGAGTATTCTATCAGATACCTCTGACTGCAAATATTTCACAGGATGAAAGAAATAAAGCAAATTCACCTTTCTTTAATACATTATTTGCTGTGGGAATAAATAAAGTAAGTAGTGAAGCTACCTGGGCACCTGGAGATATTGTGATTTGTGGAGTTGATATATATCCATATACGGAAGCGGATGTTTTTGAATTCCAGACTAAAAATGCTGGAACTTTGACAGGAGAAGAAGAACGTTCACTTTGGGATAAAGTGAATGTATTTCCGAATCCTCTATTCGGATATAACACTTTGTCAAATTACTATTCCAATACTCCTGATGAGCCGTTTGTAACTTTTACAAACCTGCCAGAAGAAGTAACTGTAAAGATTTATTCTTTATCAGGTACACTTTTGAGGACATTAACTACAGATGATAAGGATTCACCAACATCCCCGTTCTTACGCTGGAATTTGCAGAATGAATCTGAATTACGAGTAGCTTCAGGTATGTATCTTGCAATTGTCTCATCACCAAAATTTGGTGATAAAGTATTGAAGTTTGCAATAATAATGCCTCAGAAACAAATTCAAAGGTTCTAACGAAATTAAGATTGGCAGGTATATAAATTGTTGCCTGCCAGCTATTTTAAGTTAAAATAGTGGAGTTTAAAAAAATGAAAAAAATAATACTTATACTGATCTTAATTGCAACTTCAATCTACGCAGGTGATGTTGCAAGAAAAGGTACTACGGGTGCTGAGCAGGTACTTATACCTGTGGGTGCCCGGGGAATAGCTACAGGTGGTGCGTTCCTGGCTAATATAACAGGGTTAGAATCCATTTATTACAACCCTGCGGGCTTGGATATTTATCCACAAACTGAAGCGATGTTCAGTTATGTTAGCTATCTTGCTGACATAAACATTTCTTACTTTGCCATAGGCACCAGCCTTGGCGATATCGGATCAATAGGCTTGGATTTAAAGACATTTGATTTCGGAGATATTCCGGTTACTAATGAGAGTTTCCCGGATGGAACAGGTGAAACCTATTCGCCTTCATTTTTAACACTTGGATTTACTTATTCAAAAGTTCTGACTGATAGAATAGCTATCGGAACAAACTTAAAGCTTATTTCAGAGAATATTCAAAACACAAATGCGACTGGATTTGCTCTGGATGCAGGCGTTCAATATCGTTTCTCTGATGCATTGATGATTGGTGCTGCTGTCAAAAACATTGGTAGCGATATGAGCTACTCCGGGCAGGAACTTTCATCAAGAACTGCTATTCCAGGTACAATTCCT